>NZ_RZRO01000169.1:0-8034 GCF_003997975.1 Mesorhizobium sp. M7A.F.Ca.US.005.03.1.1 | reverse complement strand
ACCGGCGATGACATCGCCATAGCCGCACCAGTCATGCGGCAGCGCGATGGTGGTGAGCTGGCCTTCCGCCTTGGCGGCCTTGACGAGATCGTCCAGCGAATCCGCGGACGAAATCACCGTCGACGCGAAAAGCGCCGCGGCCGAAAGGGAAAGCACTTTCCCCGTGAACTTGAACATGTGTTCTCTCCGTTGAACTGACGCCGTTGGACGCCTGCGATGCGGTATCGTTTTCATGTGACAGCCAGATGAAAGCTTTGTGAAAGCGGCTGCTCGCAGTGCGAAAAAGTAAACTCTTTTTAACCTGATGTAGCAATCGCTCCGCGATTCTTTTTCCGGCTAACTAGTTTGTGCCTTGCCCGTCATCCTCCCCCTTGTTTTCATAGCCCCTTTTCAGATCACTTTGCGGCGCGGAAAACGCCTCAGACCGTGCCGGCAATGGCGTTTTCGAGCAAGGTCAGCGCCGCCTTCTTGGTCAGCTTGACCGGGTTACCGCCGGCGGTCGGATCGACCACCGCCATGTCGGCGATCAGCGCCTTGCGTTTCTTGTCCATGTCGAGCCCCTTGATAAGGCCCGGCAGCGCATGCGGCACCTTCAATTCCTTGCGCAGCTTGATAATCGCCTTGGCGAACCCGTCGAAGCCGCCCTTGATGCCGCAATAGGCGGCGAGCCGGCCGATACGCTCCTCGATGGAGTCACGGTTGAAGGCGAGCACATAGGGCATGAACACCGCATTGGTCATGCCGTGATGGGTGTCATAGAGCGCACCGACCGGATGCGACAGCGAATGGATGGCGCCGAGCCCCTTCTGGAAGGCAGTGGCGCCCATGGCGGCGGCGCTCATCATGTGGGCGCGCGCGACGAGATCCCTGCCGTTGGCATAGGCCTTCGGCAGGTTCTCGAAGACCAGCCTCACACCTTCGACGGCGATGCCGTCGGCCATCGGATGATAGCCCGGCGCGCAATAGGCCTCGAGACAGTGGGCGAGCGCATCCATGCCGGTGCCGGCGGTGATGAAGCCGGGCATGCCGACCGACAGCTCCGGATCGGCAATGACGATTGCTGGCAAAAGTTTCGGATGGAAGATGACCTTCTTGGTGTGCGTCGCCTCATTGGTGATAACGCCGGCGCGGCCAACTTCCGATCCGGTCCCGGCGGTGGTCGGCACGGCGATGATCGGCGCGATGGCGTCCGAATTGGCGCGCGTCCACCAGTCGTCGACATCCTCGAAATCCCATACCGGCCTGACCTGCCCGGCCTGGAAGGCGATCAGCTTGCCGAGATCGAGCGCCGAACCGCCGCCGAAGGCGATGACGCCGTCATGCTTGCCCTTCTTGAACACGGCGATGCCGGCGGTCAGATTGGACTCGACCGGGTTAGGCCTGACCTCGGAGAAGACGCCGTAGGGAACCTTGGCGTCGTCGAGAATCTTCAGCGTCGAGGCGACGACCGGCAGTTTCGCCAGTCCAGGGTCGGTGACGAACAACGGCCGCTTGATGCCGGTGGCCGCCAGCACCTCAGGCAATTCCTTGATGCGGCCGGCGCCGAAGCGGACGGTGGTGGGGTAGTTCCATTTGGAGATCAGCTTGGACATTTTTGTCTTTCAATAAATCAGATGGCTTCGCGCAGATGGAATGATTTCGGCCGGGTCAGATTGTCGTAGCCGATGGCCGACAAGCCCGCACCCTTGCCGGTGTCCTTGACGCCGGTCCAGACCAAGGCGGGGTCGAGGTAGTCGCAGCGGTTCATGAACACCGTGCCGGTCTCGACGCGGTTGCCGATCGCCACGGCATGCTCGGTATCGCGCGTCCAGATCGAAGCGGTCAGCCCGTAGGGACTGTCGTTCATCAGCGCGATCGCCTCTTCGTCGTTGCGCACCTTCATGATGCCGACGATCGGGCCAAAGCTTTCCTCGCGCATGACGCTCATCTGATGATCGACTTCTGTCAGCACCTCAGGTGCCAGATAAGGCGAACCAGCCTTGTCGTTAGCCACCTTCATGTTGATGTGCGCCTTGGCACCCTTGCGCAGCGCTTCCGCCTTCTGTTCACGGATCAGGTCAGCAAAGCGCGCCTGCGCCATCGGTCCCATCGTCGTCGCCTGATCGAGCGGATTGCCGAGGACATAGTTCTTGGTCTCGGCGATGAAGCCTTCGACGAATTCGTCATAGACCTTCTCGTGCACATAAACGCGTTCGATGCCGCAGCAGCACTGGCCGGAATTGTAGAAGGCGCCGTCGACCAGATTGGCGACCGCATGGTCCATCTTGGCGTCGGGCAGCACATAGGCCGGATCCTTGCCGCCAAGCTCGAGGCCGAGCGTCATGAAGGTGCCCGCCGCCGCTTTTTCGATGGCGCGGCCGCCGCCGACCGAACCGGTGAAATTGACGTGGTCGATCTTGCCCGAGCCGAGCAGCCTTTCGGTCTGGGCGTGGTTCAGCACGACATTCTGGAACACGCCCTTGGGCAGGCCGATCTTGTCGAAAGCCTGCTGAAAGCGTTCGCCGACCAGCAGCGTCTGCGCCGCATGCTTCAGGATCACGGTGTTGCCGGCCATCAGCGCCGGCACGATGGTGTTGACGGCGGTCAGATAGGGATAATTCCACGGCGCGATCACCATGACGACGCCGAGCGGGTCTTTCTTCACATAGCGGCGGAAACCGTCCTTGGGGTTGGAGGCCGGCACCGATTTGAGCGCCTGCTCGGCGATCTCGACCATGTAGTTGGTGCGTTCCCTGACGCCGCCGAATTCGCCGCCATAGCGCACGGGGCGCCCCATCTGCCAGGCGATCTCCGGCACGATCTCGTCGGTCATCGCGACCAGCGCTTCCAGCATAGCCAACATGTACTTGCCGCGCTCGACGATAGGTGTCTCAGCCCACTTCTCTTGCGCCGCCTTGGCGCGTTCCACTGCGGCGTTGATCGCCTGGTCTGTAGCAATCGGCCGCTCGGCATAGATCGAGCCATCGACGGGGGTAATGAGTTTGACCGTCTCGGTCATTTTGTAAGTCCTCGTATTCTACAACAAAATCGTATGGCCTGGCGCTGCCCCTCATCTGCCTGCCGGCAGCCTCTCCCCACAGGGAGAGGCTAAGAGTGAAGGGGGGCGCCAACGAACCGTCGATACCTAATACCGCTCGAACCCTCTGTGCAGTTCCCAATCCGTAATCCGGCGGTCGTATTCGAACTGCTCCCACTTTGCGGTGTGGACATAGTGTTCGAGCACATCCTCGCCGAGCGCCTGCTTGAGCATCTTCGACTTCGCCAGCGTGTCGGTGGCATCGCGCAGCGTCTTCGGAATCTCCGGCAGGCGAGATGCCTGATAGGCATCGCCGACGAACGGCTTCTGCAATTCCAGCTTTTCGTCGATGCCGGCAAGGCCGGCGGCGATCAGGGCTGCGAAAGCAAGATACGGGTTGAGGTCGGCGCCACCGATGCGGCATTCCATGCGGATGCCCTTGGTGCCCTCGCCGCACAGGCGGAAGCCTGCGGTGCGGTTGTCCTCGCTCCACATGATCTTGGTCGGCGCGAAGGTGCCGGCCTGGAAGCGCTTGTAGGAGTTGATATAGGGCGCCAGGAACCAGGTGAATTCCTTGGCGTATTTGAGCTGGCCGGCGGCCCATTGCTGGCCGAGTGTCGACAGCGTCCAGTCGGCCTTTTTGTCGAAGAACAGCGGTGTCTTGCCGTCGGCGCTCCACAGCGAATTGTGGATGTGGCTGGAATTGCCGGCGAGCCCGTAATTATACTTGGACATGAACGAAATCGCCTTGCCCTCGGACTCGGCGATTTCCTTGGCGCCGTTCTTCAGGATGACGTGGCGGTCGGCCATGTCGAGCGCCTCGGCATAGCGCACATTGATCTCTTCCTGGCCCGGACCCCACTCGCCCTTGGAATTCTCGATCGGAATGCCGGCCGCTTCCATTTCGTTGCGAAGCCGGCGCATGACGCCTTCTTCCTTGGTGGTGATGCCGATCTGGTAGTCGCCGATATAGGGCGATGCGGTGTCGAGACCTTGCCAGTGCTTCTTGCGGGCCGAATCGTAGGTCTCGTTGAACAGATAGAATTCGAGCTCGGATGCGAAATAGCCGATATAGCCGCGCTCGCTCAGCCGCTTGACCTGCTTCTTCAAGATGGCGCGCGGCGAATGCGGCAGGTCGTCATGCGTGTGGTGGTCGAGCACGTCGCAGATCACGAGCGCGGTCTTTTCCAGCCAGGGAATGCGCCGCAGCGTGGCGAGATCCGGCTTCATGACGAAATCGCCATAGCCCTTCGACCAACTCGCCGCCTTGTAGCCCGGCACCGGCTCCATATCGATGTCGGCGGCCAGCAGATAATTGCATCCATGCGTTTCGTCATGCGCGGAATCGACGAAGTACTGCGCCAGGAAGCGTTTTCCCGCCAGCCGTCCCTGCATGTCGACGATGCAGGCCAGCACGGTGTCGATCTCACCGCTGGAGACCGCTTTCTTCAACTGATCGAACGAGAAATTTCCGGCCATTCCTTTGGCACTCCAGCGCTTGGGCTTTGAATGAGTTGAACGAAACCATGGCCGGCACGATGCCGGCCATGGCCATGATGGTGGAGGTCAGTGGCCGGTTTCGCCGACTGCCTGTTCGGCCGCCTTGATGGCCGCCTGACGCGCCGCAATGATGTCGCCGAGCGGCGGCCCCTGGAAGCGGCGCTTCTCGAAGCCGAACCAGACGACTGCCGTCAGGATGAAGAAGCCGACGGTGATGTAGAGCGCCCAATCGTTCGGCGGCTGGATGCCGATGATGAAGATCAGGATCATTGAGACGATCGACAGGAAGGCGAACAGCATGAACACGCCGCGCCCCATGTTCCAGGGACCCATCTTGTCCCACTTCGGCGTGCCCCAGGCGAGCATGCCGAGCACGATCGGCACGGTGAAGGAGAGGAACAGGAAGATGACGGTGCAGGAAACCACGATGGTGTAGGCCGAAGTGCCTGCGACCGAAACCAGCGTCGAACCCCAGACGAACAGCACCGACAGGATCGAAGCCGTCCAGATCGCCGCCACCGGCGTGCGGTAGGTCGGGCTGACCTTGGCGAGTGCCGCCGAACCCGGCAGGCCGCCGTCACGCGAGAAGGCGAAGATCATGCGCGAGGCAGACGTCACCGTGGCAAGGCCGCACAGCAGCTGCGCGACGAACACGACGAGGTAGACGAACTCCTTGATGCCGGGGCTTACACGCTGGTCGAAGGCCCAGAAGAACACGTTCCAGCCCTGCTTGGCGGCATCGTCCATGTTCGGGATCATCAGCACGAAGGCGGCCAGGAACAGATAGCCGAAAACGGCCGACCAGATCACCGACATGACCATGGCGCGCGGCACGGAAGAAGCCGCCTTGATGGTTTCCTCCGAGGTGTGCGCGGAAGCGTCATAACCGGTGATCGTGTAGATCGGCAGCAACAGTCCGAGCGCGAACACCCAGGCATTCGAGACGGATGGCCACACGCCGGCGCCTGCGTCCCCGGAATAGTTCTTGAAGGTGAAGAGACGGCTGAAATCCCAGGTCTCAGCGGAAGCCAGGCAGACGATGGCGATCAGGATCGAGCCGAAGAAGATGAGATAGCCCGAGAAATCGGTCAGCTTCGCCGTCAGCTTGATGCCGAGATGGTTGATCAGCGCCTGCGCGCCGGTGATGATGATCAGAAAGATCATCTGGTTTGTCAGCGTGCCTTCGATTCCGAGCGTCGGGCCGAAAGCGCCGATGAAAAACGTCCAGGTGCCGACATTGATGGCGCCGAGCACGGTGATCAGGCCGAGCAGATTGAGCCATGCGGTGACCCAGCCGGTGCCGCGGTTGCCGAGGATCGAACCCCAGTGATAGAGGCCGCCGGCCGTCGGATAGGCCGAGCTGATCTGCGACATGGCGACCGCAAAGGTCAGCGAAACGAAGCAGCCGACCAGCCAGCCGATGCCGATGCCGATGCCGCCGGCGCCGGAGGTGGCCTGGGCCAGCGAATTGATGCCGCCCGACAGGATGCAGATGATGGAGAAGGAAACGGCGAAGTTCGAAAAGCGACTGAGGCGCCGCTCCAATTCCTGGGCATAGCCCATGCTGTGGAGGTGCTTTACGTCCTCCGCCTTGTCAACTTCAGTATAACCCGGTGCTGCCATTTTAGTGTCCCCTGTTGGTTTTCGGGTCGGGATGAGATCCCGCCCTAGCTAGCCGATTGAACTGACTTTCCGACTGAATGCGATCTGGTGTGTCCGGCCTCCTCTGGCTCCAGATCCGAAAAAATGCCCGTGAGCAGATCCGCCCATTTCCGCTGCCCGGTCTCGCCGGCGATTTCGTCATTGCGGATTTCGATCATCGCGCAGGGCAGTCCGCGCGGGCGCGCATGCCGTTCCAGCGTGAAATAGACTCGGTCATCAGGTGAATACGGCTCGTTGACCCCGACGGTGACACCGGAAAGCCGCTTCAGCGCCGATATCAGCGGCGCCGCCAGCCGGCGATCCTCGTCATGGATGATGCCGATATGCCAGGGCCGGTTGCGGCCCTTGTATACCGGCGTGAAGGAATGGACCGAAACCAGCCGCGTTTCCTGACCGTGTGACAGCCTGTGGCTGATGATATCCGCAATCGTATCGTGGAAAGGGCGCCACGAAAGCGCGACACGCGCGGCACGCTCACTTTCCGACAGGCCGGCATTGCCCGGTATGGCCGTTGTCTCACTGACCGGCGGCACCAGGTCGGGCGCGTCAAGCGGCCGGTTGCAGTCGATGACAAGGCGCGAAATGCGGGTTTCGACCAGCGTCGCGTCGAGCGCCTGCGCCATGCGGCGGGCAACCGGCAGCGCGCCGGGATCCCAGGCGATGTGGCGCGACAGGTCCTCGACAGCAAGGCCGAGCGTGCCGAATTCGGCGGGCAGGAAGTTCGAGGCGTGATCGCAGGTCAGCACGAAAGGGCTTGATCCGCCGGGGTTCGTCACCCTTACGGTATCAGACGATGCAAGGCTGGCGGGCCGTGCTTTCTCCATACTCTGCCGTCCCCGGGGAGCGCTGTATCGTATGTTACGTATTTTGCCTCATTGCGTCCCTGTGGATGATTTCATACAGTTTGTCCGGCTTTGTCAAATGCGATTTCGGAAAAGACCATCGACCGAGCCAAGGGTGGGGAAAAGATGATTTCCAACATTGCCGAACTGATCGCCGACCGCATCGGCACGATGCCGGCCAGCGAACGGCGCGCGGCCCAGACACTGATTGCCTTCTACCCGATGATCGGCTTGAAAACGGTCGCTGAATTCTCGGCCGCAGCCGGCGTTTCCTCGCCGACGATCCTGCGTTTCGTCGCCCGGTTGGGCTTTCAGAACTATCCGGAGTTCCAGTCGAGCCTGCAGGACGAACTGGCGGCGCAACTGCAATCGCCGGCGACAAGGACGCTCAATCCGCCCTCGCCCGGCGGCGGGACCGTGTCGCCGATGCTGGAAGCGACGCTCGACAATATGCGCGAGACATTCAGGCACCTGTCCGACAAGCAGCTTGCCGACATCGCCGCCCGGCTAGCGGACCGGCGCGGCAAGACCTTCCTGATCGGCGGCCGCTTCACCGATCCGCTGGCGCGCTACATGGCCGCCCACCTCGCCATCATCCAGCCGGATGTCTTTCACCTCGCCGGGCAGGAAAGCATGTGGCGTGACCGGCTGATCGACATGGGCAAGCGCGACGTGCTGGTCATCTTCGACATCAGGCGCTACCAGGACAGCCTCCTCCGCTTCGCCGAGAAGGCGCATCAGCGTGGCGTGCAGATCGTGCTGTTCACCGACCAGTGGCTGTCGCCGATCGCCCGCCTTGCTCGCCATGTCATCGCCGGACGAACCGCGGTGCCGTCGGCATGGGATTCATCGGCGGCCCTTTTCGTCGTCGCCGAAACGCTGATCGGCGCCGTCACCAGGCAACTGGAAGCAGAAGGCGCCAAACGCATTCGCGAGATGGAAAGTCTGCGTTAGTGCATATGCGATGATCCGAAGCGTTACGCATATTTTCTCAAACGTTACATATATTTAATA
>NZ_RZRO01000168.1:0-8047 GCF_003997975.1 Mesorhizobium sp. M7A.F.Ca.US.005.03.1.1 | reverse complement strand
CGCCGGCATTGCACGTGCCGCTGCCGCTTACCGGGCTTCGCGTCGGCATTCCGCGCGGGCTTCTTTTCGAAGACACTGAAAGTGAGGTCGCCGCGGCGTTCGAACGCAGCCTTCGCGAGATCGAGCAGATAGGAGCGCACCTGGCGGACATATCGATCGACGACTTGCTCGCAGACTTTCGTTCGGCGACCAAGCGGGGCTCGATCGCTGCGATGGAGGGGGCCGAAGTGCATGCCGACTGGCTGGCGACAGGGGCATCCGCGCCGGTCGACCCGCACGTCAGCGGCCCCCTGTCGCGGGCGGCAATGCTGCCGACTCCGGTCTACATCAGGGCGATGCGCCGTCGTGCGGCACTTGCGGCCGCCATGGACGAACGGCTGTCCTCGGTCGATGTGCTGGCCTTGCCGACCACACCGGTGACGGCGCCGACTATCGTCTCTATGGCTGACGACGCCGGGTTGCGTGACCGAACCGAAGGCCTGCTGCTGCGCAACACGCAGGTCGCCAACCAGTTCGATCTCTGCGCGATCTCGCTGCCGATGCCGGGCACTCCGCTGCCTGCCGGATTGATGCTGGTGGCGCGCAACGGGCATGACCGGCGCCTGCTGCGGATTGCCGCTGAAGTGGAGCGGCTGCTGGCGGTTGATCAGCACTGAACCGGAAATTGCGGATCAGCGCGACGAACAGTGCTTGCGTTCGCTGTCCATGGCGGTGCGTACGATGCTGGTCGCGACCAGCCAGGGCAGATCGTACTCCTTGCCGGTGATCGTCTGGGTGCGGTGCTCGATCGAGCCTCTGACGACGATCTTTCCGGCATAGAGCGCGTCGGAAAGATCCGTTATCGCCTTGTCGGCCCGCGGCAAGCCGCTGGTGTCGATCGACATGCCCTTGATGATCGTTCCGGTGGCAAGATCGAGCACGCTGTTCGACGGGCACGGCGCCTTGAAGCAGCGCAGCCCGTTGTCGCAATAGACATAGCTGCTTTCGGCCGCGAATGACGGAATGGCGCAGAGCGAACAGGCGGCGACAATGAGGGATGTGAGGCGAGGACTGAACATGGGTCTCAACGTCACGAAGAATTGGGGCGAAACCGCGATGTGCTACACGCTCGCCGGGAACCGCTGCCGGTAGTGATCGACCACTTCCGGATTGCGCAGATTGACCGGCAGTTTGCCCGCCAGCACGAGCAGGGCTTCGCCCGCCGCGCCGACGCCCATGCGCATCATCGATTCCTCGGTGATCCCCGCCATGTGCGGCGTGACGATAACATTGTCGAAGCCGAAATAGGGATGGTTCGACGGCAGCGGCTGCGTCGCAAACACGTCGAGCGCGGCGCCGCCGATGCGCCGTTTCTGCAAGGCCTCGATCAGCGCGTCGTCGTCGACGACCGGTCCGCGCGACACGTTGATCAGCAACGCCTGCGGCTTCATGCGGGCGATCCGCTCACGGTTGATCAGGCCGCGCGTTTCCGGCGTCAGCGGGCAGCACAGAACGATGATGTCGCTCTGCTCGACGAGAGCGTCGATCGACAGGAAGCCGACCTTGTCCGGCGCCGGCTGCATGCTACGCGTCGTTGCCACCACTTTCAGGTCGAAGCCGTGCGCGGCGATATGGCCGACCGCCTGGCCGACGGCGCCGAGGCCGACAATGCCGATCGTCTTGCCGGCAAGCTCGCTGTTGGCGTTGGCGTGCTCGCGGCCGGCAAGCCAGCCTTTGGCGCGCAGGTCGCGATCGACGACGCGGAAGTTGCGCAGCAAGGCGAGGGCCACGAACATGACGTGTTCGGCAACCGAGCGGGCATTGACCGCCGGCACATTCGCCACCAGCACGCCGGCGGCCGTCGCTGCTTCCATCGGGATCATGTCGAGCCCGGCGCCATGACGGATTGCCGCCCGCAGCAGCTTTGCGCCGTCGAAAAGCTGTGGGGGCAGCGGCGCGCGCACGATGACGATGTCGGCATTCCTGGCTTCGGCGGCCAGCGTGGCCGGATCGATGGCGGAGGCGACGACGAGCTCTCCGGCGCCGGCCAGCATGGCCGAGGCGCGCGGGTGCAGGGCCTGGGTCGTGAGGATACGAGCCATGTCGGTCAGGCTTTTTCGAGCGCCGGGCTTTGCGGCTCCTCGCCATGGCCCTCGATCAGGCCCTTCCAGTAGCTCTCAGCGCCCTGCAGATGGGCGCTCATCAGCGCCTGTGCGAGATTGCCGTCGCGGCGCAGCAGCGCCTCATAGATCTGGATATGCTCGGCATGCGAGCGCACGTTGCGCTCGGGGTCGTTGAAATAGATCGGCAGGCGCTGCTCGCCCATCATGTAGTAGACGCTGCAGACATTGTGGAAGACGCTGTTCTTGGTGGCGCGCACGATTTCGAGGTGAAATTCGCGGTCTTCCCTGGCAAGCCCTTCGCCGGCGGCGATGCGCTCTTCCGAAGCCTTCAGGATTTCGCGCAGCCGCTCGAAATTCTCCTCGGTGGCACGCGAACAGGCAAGTTCGGCCGCCTTGATCTCGTGGATCTTGCGCAGTTCGACCGTCTCGTAGATCTGGATCGGGTCGAGCGGGAGGCCCGCGCGGGCAAAGAGCGCCATGGCCTCCACACTGGCCTGCTTGGTGTCGATGTAGATGCCGGATTTGGCCCGGCGCTCAACGATGCGCATGGCCTCCAGGATGGCCAGCGCCTCGCGGATCTGACCGCGGCTGACGGCGAAATGCTCCGCCAGTTCGCGCTCCGATGGCGTTCGGCCGCTCTCCTTGTCCGAATGGGAGAACAGGTAGGCAGCGAGTTCCGCGAGAAGGTTCTTTTCTTTCATCGTCAACCGCGTTGCGCGTGCGCCTCCAGGAACCGCTCCGAAATGGTGAATCCCAGACCCGGTTTTTCCGGGATCGCTATCATACCGTCCCTGGCTTCGACAGTCTCTTCGACCAGATCATGGATCATCGGGTTGGCGCCGAGCGAATATTCGACGGTGAAACTCGACGGCGAGGCGGCGCAGACATGCAAGCCTGCGAAAAAACAGGGCGCGCCGGCCCACAAATGCGGCGCAAAGCGCAGATTGAAGGCGCTGGCGATGGTGCCGATCTTCATCGCTTCGCTGATGCCGCCGCAGAAGGCGGGATCGGGCTGGAAGATGTCGGCGGCTTTGAGCACGGCGAGGTCGCGGAAGGCGTAGCGGGTCGCCTCGCTTTCGCCGGTGGCGATCGGAACGGCGCCACTTGCCCGCACTTCGGCCATGCCCGGCTTATCGTCGGCGATGATAGGTTCCTCGAACCAGGCGAGGTCCAAATCGTTGACAAGGTGGATGAAGCGCTTGGCTTCAGCCACCGTGTAGGTGCCGTGCGCGTCGACCATCAGTTCGACATCGGGGCCGAGCGCCTGCCGTGCGGCGCGCACGCGGGTGGCGGAAATGTGCGCCGCGCCGTCCATGGCGCCAACCCGCATCTTCAGTGCCTTGAAACCGCCCTTGGCGATATAGGATTTCAACTGCTCGCCGATGGCGTCGGCGGCCGCCCAGCCGCCGGACGCGTAAGCCGGCATGCGATCGAGCTTGCGGCCGCCGAGCAGCCGCCAGACCGGAACGCCAAGCGATTTGCCAAGAATGTCCCACAGCGCGATGTCGACGGCGCTGATCGCGGCGATGCTCATGCCGCGCCGCGCCAGCTGCGGCATGGCGTGGCCGCCGCGTGCGGCGCTGTCGTGGCGCACGCCATTGTAGAGCATCTCCCAGATGACGCCGATGTCGGCCGGATCGCGGCCGACCAGCTGCGGCCCGACCTCATGGTTCAGCATATGGACGAGCGCGCCGTAACTGCCGGCGCTGCCGGCGGCGTTCTTGCCTTCGCCCCAGCCGACCAGACCGTCATCGGTCTCGATGCGCAGGATGGCGGCGTCGAAGGTCGTCACCTGACCGAAGTCGCTGCGGTGCTGCCGAGCGGCTTCGATCGGAACGCGGATCCACCAGGCTTGGACGGACTTGATACGCATATTCTTCCCCAGCCCTGCGCCGGTCAGGGCGGAAGGGCGAATTTCCCTGAGGCAGTCGACTACTTGATCAGCGGCAGCAACGTTTCGGCGTTGATGCGCATCTGGTCGGTGTAGAATTTCTCGGTGAGCACGCTGGAGCCGTGGTCCTGGATGAACTTCAGCTGTTCGGGCGAGATATCGACCGGATTGCGCTCGACCATGTCGGGATAGGGGGCCGCCGGCGTCCGGTCGACGGGCGCGACGAACTCGTTGGTCAGCGCGCCGTCGTAGCCGATCTCGCGCAAGGTAGCGACGATCTTCGGCCAGTCGATCTGGCCGAGACCGGCGGCGAAGCGGTTGTTGTCGGCGACATGGAAGTCGAACAGGCGCTTTCCGGCCTGCCGGATCGCGTCATAGACGTTAAATTCTTCCATATGGAGGTGGTAGGCGTCGAGGCAGACACCGCATTCGGGGCTGACCGCGTCGGCCAAAGCCAGCGCCTGGGCGCCGCGATTGAACAGATAGGTCTCGAAGCGGTTGAGCGGTTCAACAGCGATCTTGACGCCGACCTTCTTGGCGTGGGTGAAGCATTCGCGGGTGGCGTCGACGACCCACTTCCATTCCTCTTCCTCGGTGCCGTCAGGCACGACCTTGCCGACGGTCGCCGGAACCAGCGTGATGATCTCGCCATCGAGTTCGCTGACCATGGTCAGCACGTCCTTGACATACTGAACGGAACGCTCGCGCTGGCCCTGGTTCCTGGCGGCAAGGTTGCGCTCGCCCAGCATCAGGGTCACCGCGCCCCAGCAACGAATGCCATGCTCCTTCAGCAGCGCCCGGGTCTCCCTGGTCTTGTACTGCTCGGGTTCGCCGGAAATCTCGATCGACTCATAGCCGAATTTCTTGATGCGCTTGAGCGTCGTTTCCAAGGGTTCCGCGCGCATCCAGTTGTGCGTCGAAAGATGCATGGTCTGTCCTTCCCAACTCGTCTCTATGGTTCGCCTGCGACATGCATCGCCAAAAGGCGACACAAAGGTTCCTCCCCAAGGCGTTCCCAGCCTTTTCTCGCAAACTGGTTCGACCAATTGGGCCTGAAGCGAGGTCTACAGCAAATTATCCGGATCGGCAAGAAGCGCCGGGATGCAACTTTCGCTGTGGAGTATTTCCTTGATTATATTGAGATATATATGCCTGCGCCGGGTGGTTTTGGGGTCATGATGGCGCATTGCAAGGCTTGACCAAAATTCCACATTTGGTAATACCAGAATGGTGGTGCGTGCAAGCGCCCGTTGAGAAAAGACCAAAGTGGCTGGCCCTGTTTCCAATCGGCGCTATGCTCGGTCGCGAGAGAAATGAGGGAGGATGCCGATGCCGACGACAATGAAGGGCCCGGGGCTGTTTCTGGCGCAGTTCGCGGGCGACGCCGCGCCGTTCAGCTCACTGGCGTCGATCACCAAATGGGCGGCCGGTCTCGGCTACAAGGGCGTGCAGATCCCGACCTGGGACGCGCGGCTGTTCGATCTCAAGAAGGCGGCCTCTTCCAAGGCCTATTGCGACGAGGTGAAAGGCATTTGCGCCGACGCCGGCGTCGAGATCACGGAATTGTCGACGCATCTGCAGGGGCAATTGGTGGCGGTGCATCCTGCTTATGACGCGCAGATGGATGGCTTTGCGCCGCCATCGGTGCACAACAATCCCGCAGCCCGGCAGAAGTGGGCTGTCGAGCAGATGAAGTTCGGCGCTAAAGCATCGCGTAATCTAGGCCTGAATGCTTCAGTGTCGTTTACCGGCTCGCTGGCTTTCCCTTACCTCTATCCGTTCCCGCAGCGGCCGGCTGGACTCATTGAGGAAGCGTTTGGCGAGCTCGGCAAACGCTGGAAGCCGATTCTCGACGTGTACGAGGACAACGGCGTCGATGTCGGCTATGAAATTCACCCGTCTGAAGACGTTTTCGACGGCGCCACTTTCGAGATGTTCCTCGACGCGGTCGGCGGCCACAAGCGCTGCAACATCAATTACGATCCGTCGCATTTCCTGCTGCAGCAGCTCGACTATCTCGAATTCATCGACATCTATCACGAGCGCATCAAGGCGTTCCACGTCAAGGACGCCGAGTTCAACCCGACCGGCCGGCAAGGCGTCTATTCCGGCTATCAGAGCTGGACCAACCGCGCCGCGCGCTTCCGTTCGCTGGGCGATGGACAGGTGGATTTCGGCGGCATCTTCTCCAAGCTGACGCAGTACAATTATGATTCCTGGGCGGTGCTGGAGTGGGAGTGCTGCCTGAAGCATCCGGAGGATGGTGCGGCCGAAGGCGCGCCTTTCATCGAGCACCACATCATCCGGGTGACGGAAAAGGCATTCGACGACTTCGCCGCTGGCACCACCGACAAGAAGTTGCTGCGCGCCATGATGGGAATCTAGCTCGATTTTCCCTCCCCTTCGCGGGGAGGGTGGCCCAAAGGCCGGGTGGGTCGGTTCACACCGCGCTCTGCCTCAACGACCCCACCCGATCCGCTGCGCGGATCGACCTCCCCTCAAGGGGGTAAGCAACAGCGAGGAGCAAGATATGGTCGGCGCATCGAAGTCGGAAACGGGAGGCGGCCCGATCCGCTACGGCATGGTCGGCGGCGGGCAAGGCGCCTTCATCGGCGCGGTGCATCGGATCGCGGCGCGGCTGGACAACGAGTTCGTGCTGGTTGCCGGCGCTTTGTCAGCCGACCCGGCCCGTGCCAAGGCCTCGGCGGCCGAACTGGGGCTCGACCCCTCACGCAGCTACGCATCCTATGCCGAGATGGCCAAGGCCGAGGCGAAGCGCCCCGACGGCATCGAGGCGGTGGCCATCGTCACGCCCAACAATGTGCATGTGCCAGCGGCAAAAGCTTTCCTCGAGGCCGGCATCCACGTCATCTGCGACAAGCCGCTGGCGACGACGCTGGCCGAAGCGAAAAAGCTTGCGGCGATAGTCGAGAAGACCGGCAAGGTGTTCGTGCTGACGCACAACTACACCGCCTATCCGATGGTGCGGCAAGCACGCGAAATGGTCGCCAAGGGCGTGCTCGGCGACATCCGCATCGTGCAGTCCGAATATCCGCAGGACTGGCTGACCGAGGATTTGGCGGCGACAGGCCAGAAGCAGGCGGCGTGGCGCTCCGACCCCAAGCAGGCAGGTGCCGGCGGTGCGCTGGGCGATATCGGCACGCATGCCTACAACCTCGCCCGCTTCGTCTCGGGGCTGGAACTGGACTCCCTGTCGGCCGATCTCGACGCCTTCGTGCCGGGACGGCTACTGGATGATAACGTCAACGTCATGCTGCGCTTCAAGCCTACCGGCAAGACGCACCCGGCCAAGGGCATGATCTGGGCAAGCCAGGTGGCGCCCGGCCATGAGAACGGGCTGAAGCTGCGCATCTATGGCTCGAAGGGTGGGCTGGAATGGGTGCAGGCCGACCCGAACTATCTCTGGTACACCCCATTTGGCCAGCCAAAGCAATTGATCACCCGCAACGGCGCCGGCGCGCTGCCGGTGGCGGGCCGTGTCAGCCGCGTCCCGTCGGGCCATCCCGAGGGCTATCTCGAAGGTTTCGCCAACATCTACCAGGAGGCCGCGCGCGCCATCCGGGCAGCGCGCCGCAAGGGTGGCAAGCCGCCCAAGGACGTCGTCTTCCCGACCATCCAGGACGGCGTCGAGGGCATGGCCTTCATCGAGGCCTGCGTGAAATCGTCGAAGAAAAACGGGGCGTGGACGAAGCTTTAGTGGCGCGGCGGGTAACGAAGGCCCCCCACCCGGATTGCCAGCCGAATTGCGAAGGGCAATTCGGGGCAATCCGACCTCTCCCCGAGGGGAGAGGAGGAGGAGATGGCGCGACGCCAAGTCTCTTCTCCCCAGCGGGGAGAAGGTGGCCGCGAAGCGGCCGGATGAGGGGGCATGGCGCGAAGCGGCGGAACAGCCAGTGCGCCGTCAAAGGGAGGGGTCGTCGATGAAAATCGGCATGTGCATGTTCTTGTGGACGACGGCGGTGTCGAAGAAACACGAGCCGCTGCTGCGCGACATCAAGGCGACCGGTTTCGATGGCGTCGAGATACCGATCTT
>NZ_RZRO01000167.1:0-8154 GCF_003997975.1 Mesorhizobium sp. M7A.F.Ca.US.005.03.1.1 | reverse complement strand
CGAATAAAGCAAGGAGCCGCACCGGCAGCAATGCGCGTTGTGGCCGCTTTGGTCGCCGAAGATCAGGAGTTTGTCCTCGCCTTCGGTGAGGACAAACTTTTCACGCTCGATACCGGCGAAAGGCTTGAATGCCGAACCGGTGGTGCGCCGACAGTCCGAACAATGGCAATTCGCGGCATAGAGGAATTCGTCGGCCACCTCGTAGTGAACCGCGCCGCAAAAGCATTTTCCGGTGAGCTTGCTCGGCACTCTCTCCTCCATTGCTGTGGTGCGCAGGGGTATGTTCAGATGAGGCCAGGCCAGCCTCACCTGAATATGGGCATATCCTAGTCCAGGTCCGCCACGGCTTCGCCGGCACCGCCTTCGATGCGCTGCGACAACGAGGCTTCCATGAAATCGTCGAGGTCGCCATCGAGCACGCTCGACGGGCTGGTGCTCTCGACGCCGGTGCGGAGATCCTTCACCAACTGATAGGGCTGCAGCACATAGGAGCGGATCTGGTGGCCCCAGCCGATATCGCTCTTCGATGCTTCGGTGGCGTTTGCAACCGCCTCGCGCTTCTTCAGCTCTTCCTCGTAAAGGCGCGAGCGCAGCATCTCCCAGGCCTTGGCCTTGTTCTTGTGCTGCGAACGTTCGGCCTGGCAGGCGACCGCGATGCCAGTGGCCAGATGCGTGATGCGCACCGCCGAATCGGTGGTGTTGACGTGCTGGCCGCCCGAGCCGGACGAGCGATAAGTATCGATGCGGACGTCGGATTCGGAGACGTCGATCTCGATCGTGTCGTCGATGACCGGATAGACCCAGACGCTGGCGAAGGACGTATGCCGGCGCGCATTGCTGTCATAGGGCGAAATACGCACCAGGCGATGAACGCCCGATTCCGTCTTCATCCAGCCATAGGCGTTGTGGCCTTTGATCATCAACGTGGCGGACTTGATGCCGGCCTCTTCGCCGTCATGCATTTCCAGCACTTCGACTTTGAAACGGCGCCGCTCGGCCCAGCGCGTGTACATGCGCAGCAGCATCGAGGCCCAGTCCTGGCTTTCGGTGCCGCCGGCACCGGCATGGATTTCGAGATAGGTGTCGTTGGAGTCTGCTTCACCCGACAGCAGCGTCTCGACCTGGCGGGCCTTCGCTTCGCCTTGCATCGAGCGGATCGCGGCTTCCGCCTCGGCGATCACGCCCTCATCGCGCTCTTCCTCGCCGAGTTCGATCAGGCCGATATTGTCTTCCAGCGCCTGCGTCAGACCTTTCACCGAGGCGATGCCTTCTTCGAGGCTCTGGCGTTCGCGCATCAGCTTCTGCGCTTCCAGCGGCTCGTTCCAGAGGCTGGCGTCCTCGGCGCGCACATTGAGGTATTCAAGCCGCTTTATGGCTTGATCCCAGTCAAAGATGCCTCCTCAGCAGGGTTATCGCCTGCCTGATCTCGTCGACAATATTCTGCGTTTCCGCGCGCATGGCTGGCTGTTCTGTCCTGTTTGCTGAAATCGGTCGGCGCGATACATAGGCACGCCGCCGCCGGCTGTAAAGCAAAATGGGCCGGCCCAAGGCCAGCCCATCCGCCCCTGAAAATCGTCAGTAGAGGCCGCCGCCGCCGGACTGGATAGCCTGATTGGCCTGCGGCGACAGCGCGCCACCGGTGGCATTTGAGCCGTCGGCGCCCATGCCGATCACCCAATAGCTGTCGGCGGGACCGGTGCCCGGCTTGAAGGCTTCGATGATGGTGCCGGGATCGCCCGATGCGGCACGCATGCCGGTCTTGCGATTGATGGCGACCAGGTTCATGCCTTCCGGCACCTTGAAGTCGACATTGGGCGTGCCGTCCAGCGCCACTCGCATGAAGTCCTTGAAGATCGGGGCTGCGAGGCCGCCACCGGTGGCGCCATGGCCGAGGCCGCGCGGCGTGTCATAGCCCATGTAGAGGCCGACGACGAGGTTGGGCGTGTAACCGATGAACCAGGCGTCCTTTTCATCGTTGGTCGTTCCGGTCTTGCCGGCGATGTGACGGCCGAGTTCGCCGATGGTGGCGCCGGTGCCGCGCTGCACGACCCCTTCCATCATCGAGGTGATCTGGTAGGCGGTCATCGGGTCGAGCACCTGCTCGGAATTGTCGACCAGCTCCGGCTCCGGCTGGTTCTGCCATTCCTGCGCATTGCAACCCTGGCAGCCACGTTCGTCCTGCTTGAACACCGTCTTGCCGTAGCGGTCCTGGATGCGGTCGATGAGCGACGGTTTGATCGACTTGCCGCCATTGGCCATGATCGAATAGGCCGACACCATGCGCATCACGGTGGTTTCGCCGGAACCCAACGCCATTGGCAGATACGGTGCCAGATGGTCGTAGACACCGAAGCGCTCGGCATATTCGACCACCAGCTTCATCCCCATGTCATTGGCAAGCCGCACCGTCATCAGGTTGCGCGACTTCTCGATGCCGGAGCGCAGGGTCGCCGGACCGGCGACGGTGCCGTCATAGTTCTTCGGCGTCCAGCTCGTGTTGCCGCTCTGGATCGTGATCGGCCCGTCCATGATAACCGAGGCCGGCGTATAGCCATTGTCGAGCGCTGCCGAATAGACGATCGGCTTGAACGAGGAGCCCGGCTGGCGCATGGCTTGCGTGGCGCGGTTGAATTCGGACTGCGCATAGGAGAAGCCGCCGACCATGGCCAGCACGCGGCCGGTGTGCGGGTCCATGGCGATCAGGCCGCCCTCTACTTCGGGCACCTGGCGCAGGCTGTAGGTGCCCTCGGCACCATCGTTTTTCTGCACGAAGATGACGTCGCCCGGCTTCAACACCTCCGCCGGCGACTTGGCCTTGACGGTCTTGCCGGCGACCACATGGCGCATGGCAAAACCCATGTCCTCCTTGCTGATGGTGCCTTCGACGCGCTCCTTGACGATCTCGCCCGACGCCTGCCGTGCGGGCTGCAGGCCGATCGACAGGCCGGTCGCCGAACTGTCGAGCACGACGGCGAGCGACCATTCGGGAACATCCTCCAGTCCCTTGACGGCGCCAAGCGGCACGCCCCAGTCGCCCGAGACATCGATCGATGTCACCGGCCCGCGATAGCCGCGCAGCGTGTCGTATTTCATCAACCCGTTCTGCATCGATTTGCGGGCAATGAGCTGGATCTTCGGATCGAGCGTGGTGCGGACGGAGAGGCCGCCTTCGTAGAGTGCATTCTCGCCGTAGCGGGCGATGATCTGGCGGCGCACCTCTTCGGTGAAGTACTCGCCGGCGAACAGATAGGTGCCGCTGCGCCGCGGCGTCACGCCCAGCGGCTCAGCCTTGGCCTTGTTGCCTTCCTCACGCGTGACATAGCCGTTCTCGACCATCTGATCGATGACCCAGTTGCGGCGCTCGATCGCGCGATCGGCATGCTTGAAAGGGTGATAGTTGTTCGGCCCCTTGGGCAGGGAGGCCAGGTAGGCGGCCTCGGCCACGGACAGTTCGTTGACCGACTTGTCGAAATAGGTCAGCGCCGCACCGGCGACGCCATAGGCGCCGAAGCCGAAGAAGATTTCGTTGAGGTAGAGCTCGAGAATGCGATCCTTGGGATAGGCCTGCTCGATGCGGAAGGCGAGGATCATCTCCTTGATCTTGCGCTCGTAGGTCTGGTCCGAGGACAACAGGAAGTTCTTCGCCACCTGCTGGGTGATCGTCGAAGCGCCGACCTGGCGCCGGCCCGAGCCGAAATTCTGCAGGTTGACGATGATGGCGCGGCCGAGGCCGGTGACATCGATGCCCGGGTGATTGTAGAAATTCTTGTCTTCCGCCGACAGGAAGGCCGCCTTGACGCGGTCCGGAATGGCCTGGATCGGCAGATACAGGCGCCGTTCGCGCGCATATTCGGCCATCAGCGCGCCGTCGGACGCATGGATGCGGGTGGTCACCGGCGGCTCGTATTTGGCCAGCACCTCGTAGTCGGGCAGATCCTTCGACAAATGGCCGATGTAGATCGCAACGCCCGCCGCGACCAGAAGGGCCAGCGTCGTGCCGATGCCGAAAAAATAGCCAATGAGACGAATCATACCCGCTCCAGTCCTTGGTTCGGGAATTTCCTAAACGAAGCCGCCTTTCACGCAAGCTTTCGAGCCGGTCCCAATCCGTAATCGAAAACCCTTGTCGCCGCCATGTGGACAAAATACGGCAATGCCTGATTTCACGGCTGCTGGCCGGAAATAAAAGCACTGGGTGTTGTCGTCGCGCAACGCCGCCTCTGGTTGCAGGCGTCGCCGGTCATGTCAACCTCCGGTTCCCGATCCGGCCTTGGCCGACGCGAACAGCGCGACGGCGTTGGTTATGCTCTGGGCCGCCTTGCCGCGCCAGTCGGCGTTGAGCAACTGCGCCTCGTCCTTGGCGTTCGAGAGATAACCGAGTTCGACCAGCACCGACGGCACATCGGGTGCCTTGAGCACCTTGAAACCCGCGGAGCGCTGCGGATTGTTGATAAGACCGACGCTGGTCGACAACTGGCCAACCAGCGTGTGGGCGAAACTCATCGAGAAATTGTGTGTTTCGCGGCGGATCAGGTCGATCAGGATGTCGGTGACTTCCTTGTTGTCGTTCTTGATTTCCATGCCGGCGAACTGGTCGGAGAGGTTCTCACGGTCGGCAAGCGCCTGCGCCTCGGGGTCCGAAGCCTTGTCGGAGACGGTATAGACGGTGGCGCCGCGAATGCCCTTGACGCTGATCGTGTCGGCATGGATCGAAATAAGCAGGTCGGCCTCATGCTGACGGGCAATGCGCACGCGGTCGTCCAGACGCAGGAATTCGTCTGTGTCGCGCGTCATGAACACATCGTAATTGCCGACGGCCGCGAGTTTGTCGCGCAGCTCCGTGGCGAAGGCCAGCGTGACGTTTTTTTCGATGGTGCCGTTCAGGCCCTCGGCACCGCCGTCGATGCCGCCATGGCCGGGGTCGATGACGACGGTGAACCGATGGCCCGGATTGGAGACCGGCCCGGTGCCGACCCGCCCTCCCTTGTCGGTCGAAACGGTCGATCCGGTGGTCAGCGCCTGATTGGCAAGTGCGGCATCGAACTCGCGTTCGGATGCCGCCGACATATCGATGGCAATGCGGTAGCCGGTTCCGTCCTCGTTCTTGAGCACGTCGAGCTTGTCGACGGCAAAGGGTCCCTTGCCGGTGAGGATCAGACGCGAAACGCCCTCGCCGAGTTCGCCCAGGCGCACGCCCTTGACCAGGCCCCGCGCCTTCAAATCCTTGGCATCCACGGCGAATCTCGTATTCGCGAGATCGATGACAAGACGGTTGGGACCACGCAGCAGGAACCATTTGATATCGGGTTCGCGGTCGAAATCCATGACGATGCGCATCTTGGTGGCATCGCCGGCCATCTTGTAGCCTTTTGCCACGAGCGGAGCGTCGGCGGCACTGGCATTTGAAGACAAGACGGATGAGGCCGCCAGCAGCAGCAAGAGGCAGAAAGAGGCCAGGATCCGGCCGCCGACACGACATCCCTTGTCTGTGAAGTCCGCCAATCCCATCTCTCTTGCAGTCGCTCCCGGTTTGGCGCCCGGCGCCCGGTCGTTTCGTCGAAATGCCGGTTAGGCCGCGAACTCGATTAACGATTGGTATCCAGAGAAGGTTAACCAAGCCTTTTCATGCAGGGCCGCAAGCCTGGCTTTACGCTACGGAACGGCTTTTTGCCGGCATCGGAAATCGGGGTTGCCTTCCACCCCGCCAAATCATAAAAGCGATGGTGGATCACTGCAATCCTGGAACCGCCCTCCTCCGCAGCTTCTTGCTACAGGGTCAGACGTAAAGGCGGCTCCTTTCGCTTCAGGCGAAAAGGGTTCAGGTGATCGCGACGAATTTCGCAGGCGTGCTCCCGTGGCGGGGGAATCGCCTGCGTGAGGAAAACGGCCGGGTTTGTTCCCGTGCCGGCTCTGTATGAGCAAACAAGCTGGTCCGGTTCGTCCGGGCTTTGGTTCAAAAGGTTCTGTTGGTGACGATGGCTTCAAGCGCAATCATGGAAAGGTCCGCATCAAACCGCGCCATTATGGCTGCGGGCGGCACCGCCATGGCGCTCAAGCGGCGGCCGACGGACGTTCAAATATCCGGCACCCACATTCCAGACACGCAGCAGCAGGCTTTGCCTCGCAAGCTGCGGCTGACGGCTGCCGGGGGGAAACGAAATAATGCCCAACAAAATGCTGATAGACGCCTCCCACCCGGAGGAAACACGCGTTGTCGTCATACGCGGTAACCGTATTGAAGAATTCGACTTTGAATCCCAGGACAAGAAGCAGCTCAAAGGAAACATCTACCTAGCCCGCGTAACGCGCGTAGAGCCCTCCCTTCAGGCAGCCTTTGTCGAATATGGCGGCAACCGTCACGGTTTTCTCGCCTTCAGTGAAATCCACCCCGATTACTACCAGATTCCGGTCGCCGATCGTCAGGCACTGCTGCGCGCGGAAGCGCAGGAGGCTGAGGACGAGGAGAACGAGGACGGCGACGGCGATGATCGCCAGAGCCGCGATCGCGGACGGCGCGGCCGCAGGCGCGGCGGCAAGCCCCGCGACCGGGGCGAGCACAAGCGCGATGCAGCCGATTCCGGCGAGGCGAGCGACGCTGCCGACGAGGCAGAAGAAGGTGCCGACGCTGGTGTCGAGGACATCTCGCACACGTCCGAGATCATCGAACATGCGGCTGATTCGTCCGAACATGCTGATGCGTCCGAGCATGGTGAGGATTCGGCCGAGCAGGACGAAGGCGAAATCCGCGAAGGCGGCCCGACGTCGATCGCCGCCTCGGTCGAGGCCGATGTGATTTCCGAAGCCGTCCCGCTGGCCGAACAAGGTAGCGAAGCGACCTCCGGCGACAATGATCGCGGCATGCTGGAAGAAGTGCAGTCCTCGCATCCGGACGATCACGAGGTCGAATCGGTCGGCGCCGAGGATGCGCTGGAAGAAGTGCGCAACCGCCGCAAGCCGGTGCGCCGCCAGTACAAGATCCAGGAAGTGATCAAGCGCCGGCAGATCCTCCTGGTGCAGGTCGTCAAGGAAGAGCGCGGCAACAAGGGCGCGGCGCTGACCACCTATCTGTCGCTGGCCGGCCGCTATTCGGTGCTGATGCCGAACACGGCGCGTGGCGGCGGCATTTCGCGCAAGATCACCAGCGCGGTCGACCGCAAGCGGCTCAAGGAGGTCGTCGCCGATCTCGAAGTGCCGCAGGGCATGGGCGTCATCCTGCGCACCGCCGGCGAGAGCCGCACCAAGGCAGAGATCAAGCGCGACTACGAATATCTGATGCGGCTTTGGGAAAATGTCCGCAATCTCACCTTGCAGTCCACGGCCCCTGCCCTGGTCTACGAGGAAGGCAGCCTGATCAAGCGCTCGGTGCGCGACCTCTACAACAAGGATATCGACGAGATTCTTGTCTCCGGCGAGGAAGGCTACCGCGAGGCCAAGGACTTCATGCGCATGCTGATGCCGAGCCACGCCAAGGTGGTTCAGCCGTTCCGCGACACGACGCCGATCTTCGTGCGCAACGGCATCGAGGCACAGCTCGACCGCATGCTGCAGCCGCAAGTGACGCTGAAGAGCGGCGGCTACATCATCATCAACCAGACCGAAGCGCTGGTTGCCATCGACGTGAATTCGGGCCGCTCCACCAAGGAGCACTCGATCGAGGACACCGCGCTCCACACCAATCTGGAAGCGGCCGAGGAAGTCGCGCGTCAGCTAAGGCTGCGCGATCTTGCCGGCCTGATCGTCATCGACTTCATCGACATGGAGGAGAACCGCAACAACCGCTCCGTCGAGAAGCGGCTGAAGGATCACCTCAAGAACGATCGTGCGCGCATCCAGGTCGGCCGTATCTCGCATTTCGGCCTCATGGAGATGTCACGCCAGCGCATCCGCGCCAGCGTGCTGGAATCGACCATGAAGCCTTGCCCGCATTGCGGCGGCACCGGCCATGTGCGCTCCGATTCGTCGGTCGCGCTGATGGTGGTGCGGGCGATCGAGGAATTCCTGCTCAAGGATTCGCGCAGCCACATCACGGTGCGGACGCCGGCGGCGACAGCACTCTACGTGCTCAACCACAAGCGCGGCACGCTGGTGGAACTCGAAAGCCGCTTCGGGCTGACGATCACCGTCGAGGCCGACGATTCGGTGGGTTCGCAGCAC
>NZ_RZRO01000166.1:0-8266 GCF_003997975.1 Mesorhizobium sp. M7A.F.Ca.US.005.03.1.1 | reverse complement strand
CGCTTACCGAGATGTGGATTGTGGGGGATGCGCACCATGTGTCGGCGATGACCAGTCGATGCCCGTCCGCGTGAACGTCTGCGCCCGCCGTCCTCTCGAGTCAACCTGGGGAGAATTCGACCATGGAACACAGTTTGGCTGAAAATAGCGGCGCGGCTCTCCCGCGATCGCCTGGGTCGCGGCGGCCCTTGCATGATATGGACCGTCTAGCTGCCGATAGTTGGGCTTCGCCATTTGCTCGGCTATAGTTAGAACCATCTATGGCTCAAAGCCCCTCCAGCATCATCGGTTCGCCGGCTCAAGGATCAGGTAAGTTCCGGCGCCACCTCAGTGATCATCCCACTGACGCGGAGGGAAGCCCGCTTTGAACTGCACATTTTACGTCGCGGACCCCATGTCGGTCTGGTCGCCATGTTAGCCGACGCTAAATCAGAGCGATGCGACACTTCTTGCTGGGCCTTACAGTCTGTCTCTATTGCACCACATTGCTTCGGGCCGAAGCATGGCAGCCCTTTGGCGTCCGGCAGCTTGGCTTTACATTCGATATTCCTCCAGGTTTCGTCCTCACCCAGCACTCGGATCAAGGCGCGGCTTTTCTGGGGCCGAGAGAAGCGTCCCTAGTCGTTTGGGGCGGACAATTGGGCAAAGCCAGTTTTCGCGCCGAGATCGAGCACCGCATGATAGAGGACAAAAAGTCCGGTTGGCGACTGACCTATCGGCGCATAACATCCAGATGGGCAAGCTACTCGGGTGTCAAGAATGGCGAGATCCGCTATGTCCGCGCAATCACGGTCTGCGGCGACCGCGCCGCGCTTTTCATAATTAATTACAGGAAATCGGAAAAGAAACCATATGACCTGTTGTCGTGCGGATGGTCCGGTCCCTGAAGGCACAGGGCTGCTAAGTGGGGGGTGGGCAACGCGGACTGCTGCGCCCTGAGCTGCGGCCGCGTGATCCGCACGCTCAGGCAGTCGGCCTTGCGGCTGTTTCCAAATGGTGCATCCCAGACGTGGGAAGACGACGCGGAGAGCATCTCCCGACCGCTTCCTGCAACGGAGGGGCGATCATTTCCATTACTATCGCCGTGTGCTCAGAGGGGTCAGAGACGAGAGCTGCGTGTTCGTGCGCCGCGCCCTCGACACCACTGACCGTATAAAATCCGCACGCCAGAGATTTTCGCGAGGCTGCTGACGATGCCTTGTAGGCATCGTTGATGCTGGGCGAAATCCACAAGCAGCGCGTGTCCGATACCGCCCATGCCGTGTCTCTGGATTTGTCTATCAGCCTCTCGCAGAGATATTGGTCGCCGGGCTCCTCGGCACGATCCTGCGGACTAGCCGAGAGCACGATAGGCGAGCCTGCCAAATCATCATCTGTTGACGCGGTCGGCGGCCGTCGAGAACAATACACACTGTCTATTCACCGCGCACTCGTTCGAAGACCGCATGAAGAACGGTAGGCTCGGCGAGGAGCTTCGGCGCATGTTGATGGGCTACCCGATCTACCGGCCGAAATATGGCGAGGACGGCGACATGAAGATGTGGCAACAGGAACTATGAAGATCGTGTGGCCGCTCGATCCTGGGATCGTATGACCCGCTGACGCACTGCGGCAAGACGTTCTTCCTTCGCCCAGTGGTCCTGCAAGGCGCGTTCCAAGTGGTCGTATAACGGGAGCCATGCCTCACCATGGTCACCTCGTGCCACAATGATTTCGGCGACGCGGTCGAGTACTCGCTCAATCCGCTGTGCCGTGACTGGTCGAGGCGTGGGCGAGTCTCGCCTCACGGCTTCGCCCGTCCGCAAGGCCATGAATGCACCATGCCTTATGTGTAGCGGACTTTTTTGGTGCAGTGAAGGCCTGCATTCGGCTTGAGCTGCAATCGGCGGCTGCGGCTTGCAGATGTGAAAGGCTCTTTGCTCATCGGGGTTGGCAGCGGGAGGGCGATCGTCCGCAGCCCCCGAATACGATAGCGCGAGTTGCCGGCGCAGCCCGTCCGTCATCTGGTCAACCGAGCCTCTCCTCCTCGTGAGCGCGTGGCAGATTGTTTGCTGCGGCGGCGTGATTGCCGCCGCAGAGAGTTTTAACGGTTAGTTCGTGTGCACTGCCAATCTTCGGCCCTGTCATCCAAGACGGCGCCAAGGGAACGTCTTCGATCACACCCACCCTGCGTGCCCAGGTCGCAAACGCCTTGTGCGCGGCCTCGACCGACTTGCGACCATCATACGCCGAGTAGCATGTATCACAGGCCGCTCCGTGGAGAAGGCCGCGCCTTTCGACCGGCCATTCTTCCAGAAATTCTATGGCATCCATGACGCAACCGATCTTTTTGAGGACGAAACTGTCATCTCGCACGAAAATCGGCTGTTTGAACGTAGCGCTCTCCATCGTGACCTCCCTTCAAGCCCTAAAGCGGCGCTTGTGGCTCTTCGGGTGACGCAGGATGATTCCTCGGCAAAACATGCCGGTCTGCGTGACGCCTTCGGCACAGAGAGGATATTGGAAATGGCTCTTTTCAGTTCAAGAGAGAATTGGCCGGCCGAGCCCAGCAGCCTCTTGGCAATTGGCACCTCATCCCGCTGCCAGCGCGTCTGTCCGCGAGGCCCTCGGCCCACCAACCTGCACGTCGGCGATCTTGCCGTCGCGTAGCAAGGCCTCTAACCGGCGTAGCAGTGTAGATAGACTGGAAGAGCATCAGCGCAGCGAAAGCAGCGTTGTGTTTTCCTTTACTCATGTCCATTGCGGCCACTCCACACAGCGCGGGATATAGGTCGTCAAACCGGAGCGCATCAATTCTGGCACGTCAACGCCTTCATCGCCGCCGGCATCGTCTCGCGAAAAAAAGAGCGGGCCCGGAAGAGTCGGACCCGCCAGCGGCTATGATCAGGCTGCAGAGAGCGGTCGGTCATTCGCGAGCCAAAGGCTGGCTGCTGCCAGGGCAGCAACCACAGCGCCAGCGATGGCGTGCGACCACATTGCTGCCGCCAGGCCGGCAAAGCCAAGCACCCAAGGTGCGGCCACAATCCACAGGCCGACGACAAGGTTCGCCCATTCCTCATATTTGTGGAACGCCACCAACGCGCGCGCTGCGATCAGAACGGTGATTACGCCCGCGATGAAGGCGTGCCAGACGGCAACAGCATCGGCAGCATAGCCAAGGAGCCAAGGCGAGAGCGCCAGCGCGATGCCGGCAAGGATGTTTACGACATCAAGCGCCCGCCTGCTGCTGTCGGAAGCGAGATTCTTCAACATCGTCATTCTCCTTTCCTGCGTTTCAGTACGTCAATGTACCGCCCTTGAGTCGAGGGCGGGTGCGGCAGCGGGCCTGTTCGGCCCGATGCCGCAAAGCTTCTTGGGTCCGGATTTGAAACGGACGCAGTCCTTCGGCGAGATCGGCTCAGTCAGGAGGAAGGGTTCGATCTCCCGAGGTTCGAACGAATTGCCGGCGATCTCACTCAATGCGAGATGCGGCCGGCTCTTCGGCCTGGCCGCCAGCCGGGGCGCTGCGCCGCGCGCCAGTGCGCGCGCCCGCCCTGCTGCCGCGACCGCAAGCGCGAAGGGGTTCGGGATGGTCCGTTGGGCGTCGAAGACGATCAGTGGGTCCATTCTTGCCTCCATCATGCGGCTATCCGGGATCGTACCGGGCTGAGCCGAGTCTGGAATCTCTGGGTACTGCCTTCCAAGGCCAGCAGAGCGAGCTCAACCTCGTCCAATCGCGTCGGACGTGCATTTTCCGGCATGCCTTCAGCGGTGGCCAGGTCGATCAGGTACTCGTTCCAGGCCCAGTTCTTGAGCACGGCACATTTCTCTTCGGGTGCGAGTACCGGGTCATCCACCACCTGCATCGGAGAGGCGTAGAATGTCTCGGGCTCGGAAAGCGCCGTCTGTATGTGCGCTGCCTCTGCACCAGCGCCATAGTTGTGGCTTGCCTGAAGCCATGCCAATAGTAGCCGTTGCCAAACCACGTCGGAAAAGGCGTGCCTCTCCTCCGATGCTTGCCTGTTGCTGACCTTGGCCTGAGAGCCAGAAGATGGAACCTGCACCACGTAGCTGAGGCCTTGGCGCTCCGCATAACGGATCGCCGCCTCCAGCGTCGGAAAATCCGGTCGAACCTGGGTCAGGGTGTCCCGGCCGCCCGTATAGCCCATCAGCGGCTCGATGAACGGGGCTGTGCGAGGTTCGAAGATCAATCGCCAGTCCTTACGGGGCTTTGCCGAGGTCGTGGCCGAGCGGCATGGCTGGTAGATCCGTGCCGTCACGCCGTCCGGAAACACTGACCGCCCCATTGACAAAGCCGGCTCGTCGACACGAGGCCGATTGTCATTGTCCGGCCGGCCGGAGGTCCTGGTTGGGCTTCTGATGTCGCTGCTTTGAACTGTCTCCATTGTCTGTCCCTCCTATCATGAAGGGTGGTACGAGCAGCGGCCGTTACGGCCGCTGCTCATACTGCCGTGCGTCAGTTCTTGCCGTTGATTGCGATCCGCTTGGCCTTCGCCTGCGCCCGCTCGGTCTTGGGCAAGGTCACGGTCAGCACCCCGTTCTTGAAGGCGGCGTTGACCTTGTCTTCCTCGACCTCGTAGCCGAGCGGAATGAGGCGCTCGAAGCGACCGTAGAAGCGCTCGGAGAACTGCCGGTCTTTGTCCTCGGTCTCGGAACGCTTCTCGCCTTTAAGCTTGAGCGCCCCGTTGTCCAGCAGGACTTCTATGTCGCTCTCGTCCAGGCCGGGTATTTCCGCCGTGACGCGGACTTCCTTGTCCGTGTCGGAAATTTCGACGCTGGGCCAAGTGGCGGCAAAAGAGGGACTGAAGGCCGGCAGTCTGGCGCCGAAGCTGCGGAAGGCGTCATCGAACAGCCGGTTTACCTCCCGGTGGAGGGAGACGAAGGGGTCTCGATCTCCATCAGGGAAGAGACTGGGCGCCGAGTTTCCGTTGCCCCGGCCCCATGGGATCAAATCACGTACGCTCATTGTCTTTCTCCTTTCGTAGGTCTGTGAGCCGGGCCGGACGCCCGGCTCAAGCGATGCCTTCATCGTGAATTGCTCAGGCCGCCAGCTTCTCGGTCTCGACCTTGCGGGCTTCGATCTTCGGAATGGGAGCCCCGCTGGAGATCTCGACCTTGCGCGGTTTCATCTCCTCGGGAACCTCGCGCTTGAGATCGATGCTCAGCAGCCCGTTCTCAAGGCTGGCGCCAGCAACTTTGACATGATCGGCCAGTTCGAACCGACGCTCGAAAGCGCGCCCGTTGATGCCGCGGTAGAGATACTGGCCGTTCTCATCGCCGGATTGCGACCCGCTCACGACCAGCATGTTGGGCTGGTGAGTGATGGTCAGCTGGTCCTGCGAGAAACCGGCGACCGCCATCGTGATGCGATAGTCATCATCATCAACCTTGGCGATATCGTAGGGCGGCCAGTTGTCGAACGAGGCCACACGGCTCGCATTTTCAAGCATGTCGACCATGCGGTCGAAGCCGATGCTGGACCGGTACAGGGGGGTAAAATCGAGGTTCATAACCACATCCTCCTTTGAGCAACATGGATCATAGGAGGCGCCAAGAGCCTTGCCGCCTCCTGGTCTTGCCGGCCCCATCAGGCGACCGGCGACCATCAATTTAGAATCGCGACTTGCACCTTCAAGAGGTATTAGGAAAATTTTCAGCGGCAATCCGGGCGAAACGCACCCATGCCACCCCCCGCCGGCGGGGTCACTCGCCGACGGGTCAATGGTTCACGAACAATCAGGTCGCGCTTAAATCCGATCGATGAATGGCACGAACCCGGCCACCATCGCGCTGTCACTGCCATCAGGACCGGCAAGCTCGTCCGATTGATCCAATTGTTGCAATGCATCCATGATCGCATCGAAGCTGACTGGTTCACCCGCCCCCGGCAGCATGCGAAGCGCTGGCACGGATTCTACCGCGCAGGCATCCGACGCCCATGACGAAAGGATGGCGCGCTTCTCCTGACCGTCCAGGGCAACGTCGGCCAAGACGTCGTGGGGATGTTTGAAATGCCGTGCCGGATGCAGCAATCGGTCCAGAAAAACATCGGGGGCCACGGGTTCAATCGAGGCAAAATGGGTCGAAATGGCTGCTTCCATTGATGGTCCTCCGCTTCAGACAATCTCCTGCGTGTTTGAGTTTGGCGGCTCTCGCGATTCCCGCCAGACGAAATTTTGGGACGTCTCAAGCAAGTTTCAATGGCTTGGCACGGGTCACATTTCCCGTGGTCAACGCCTTAGAACCATTTTATCCAGCCGGTGAAACAATCGGCGAGAATCTCAGTTCTGACGTCGGGCGAAAATCAAGGACCCGAATCCGGCAGGAGAACCAGTCATGTCTTACCTCTCTAGGAACTTGTGCATTGGCTTGATCACAGGAGCCCTGATGCTCTCGACTGGCGGCCTTGCTCCGGCCACCGCACAGGAAATTCCGAACGACTTCAGCGCAATCGTGCGTCAGAAGCTGCCCGCGGTTGTCGCCATCACGACCAGGCAGATCATCCAGGATCAAACGACGCTCAACGACTTTCTCAATCCCTTCGACGGAGGAGGGCGTATCCAGCCCCAGGTGCGGGAAGCACTCGGCTCCGGCTTTGTGATCAGTCCCGAAGGCTACATCGTCACCAATAACCATGTCGTCGCCGACGCAACTGAGATTCACGTCGTGTTCTCCGACAAGGAGACGGCGCCCGCCCGGGTGGTGGGCCGCGATCCGGCAACCGACATCGCGGTATTGAAAGTCGAGCCTCGGCCCAACATGACGGCGACGGCCTGGGGGGATTCTGACGCGATGCAACCAGGGGCCTGGACCATCGCCATCGGCAGTCCCTTCGGCCTCGGGGGCACGGTCACTGTCGGCGTCCTTTCTGCCCGCTCTCGCGATATCCAGGCCGGTCCTTACGACGATTTCCTGCAGACTGACGCCTCGATCAACAGAGGTAACTCGGGAGGTCCTTTGTTCAACGCGCGCGGCGAAGTCATCGGAGTCAACACGGCAATCGTGTCGCCGTCAGGCGGTAGCATAGGCATTGGATTCGCGGTGCCCTCGCGCACAGCTCGGACTGTCGTCGACCAACTGATCAGCACTGGCCGCATCGAGCGCGGCTTCATCGGCGTGCGTCTTCAGGAGATCACGCCTTCCATCGCCGAGGCGCTCGGAATGCCGGGCGCCAAGGGCGCGCTGGTTGCCTCGGTCGAGGCTGGCAGCCCGGCGCAGAAAGCGGGAATCCAGGCCGGCGACGTGATAACCCGGTTCAACGACAAGGACATCCAAGGCGTCCATGACCTGACGCTGGCGGCAGCAAGCCAGAAGCCGGGATCGAAAGTGACCGTAACAACGAACCGGGGCGGCACAAACCAGGAATTGTCGCTGACTGTCGATCGACGCAGGGACCAGGAGGAACAGACCGGTGCCATTCCAAGCCTGGGTACTGAGGACCAGCGCCTTGGTATGTCGCTGAGCGCCATTCCGGACGAAGCGCGCCAGCAACTCGGCCTACAGGCCGACACCACGGGCGTGTTCGTCCAGGATGTCGCTCCCAACAGTCTTGCGGCCGAAAGCGGCATCCGGCCCGGCGACGTCATCGTGTCGGCCAACAACCGAAACATGACCCAGCCGTCTGACGTCCGCGAGGAGTGGGCGAAATCCCGTCAGCAGAAAAAGCCAGTGCTGTTCCGTATCGACCGGCAGGGACAATCGCTTTTCGTTGCTGTGGCAAACTCCTGACTGACAGGCCAGAGACGGCGTCGCGATCTGTGCTGCTGGGCTGGCCCCCTACCGGAGCGCACCAGAGTTGTGAAGCCGATGAGCGGTATGTTTGAAGTGGCGGTCCGGCTCAACATGCGGCTGCGGGAACTGCTCTGCGGCTTTGCGCGCACGGTCGGCGACTCCGGTCGGCGAGGCGAAAGTCCTTACGTTTCGGCGCATCCGGCGACCACACAGGTGGACAACAAAAGCCTGCGATCCGCTTCTGAGCGCGTGTGCTTTTATCGATGTAAGGAACTTCGCGCCGCAGGTTTAGACTAGCGATCTCTGGCGTGTGAACGCAAGAGAAGTCGGCGATCTCCGAAATCGGTTGAGTGATCAATGCTGTAGCGTTGTCCAGTGGCCGGCTGAGCCGCACGAGGCCTGTGATGCCTGCTACTCGGCTACGATGGTCGGGAGTCTGGAGCCCACGCGCAAGACCGACTGAACTGAAACGGGCACAAAGGTCGGTTTCATCAAGGATGTGTCTGCAACGCTGCCGTGGATGACAGGGCCAAAT
>NZ_RZRO01000165.1:0-8429 GCF_003997975.1 Mesorhizobium sp. M7A.F.Ca.US.005.03.1.1 | reverse complement strand
TCGCCGGCCTCGACCAGCCGCTCCATGTCGCAGTCAAAGGACGCGACGGAGCCGTCCAAAACGGGACTGCCGGTCCTTCCCGGCCGCCATGCTACGGCGGCGAACTTGTCGGCGGCTTTCGAGGCGAAGATGCCGGACGCTGCCTTCTGGCCCTCGTTGAGGATGTTGATGGCGAAGCTTTTCGATGTCGCGAAGACAGGATGGCCTAAGGCCTTGTGGGCGATGCAGACCAGCACGAGGGGCGGATCGAGCGACACTGAGGTGAACGAGTTGGCGGTGAAGCCGCGCGGCTCGCCTTCTGGCCCGATGGTGGTGACGATGGTGACGCCGGTGAGGAAGGAGCCAAGCGCACGGCGGAACTCGCCGCTGTCGAACCCGGTATTCGCCTCAGCAGTGCCGCTTCGCTCGATCGCTTCGTCCTCCGCGAGGAAGTCAACGATATGGCGCGTGGTGAGGTCCGGCGCCGCGACCGCCATCATGTGCTTCTCGCCCGGCAGCACCGTGCAGCGGCCATGCGGCGCCAGCCGTGCCATCGCGGCCGACATTGCCGGCGAAGAGTTCCTGTCCTCGGAGCCGGTCATGAACAGGGCCGGTACGGCCAGCGTCGGCAGGCGGTCGGCATGATCGCCGTCGGCACGAGCGAACAGGCGGTAGGTGCGGGCATAGCCTTCCGGGTCGACCGCGCTCAGTGCGGATGCCGTGTTCCGCGCTGCCGCCTCCAGCTCGGTCGGCACCGGATCGCCGAACCAGCGCGCAATGGTCTGTGCCGTGCCGGCCGTATCGCTGCGCCCGTTGAGCGCCACCGCGCGCTGGCGAACGGCTTCGGCCAGTTCAGGTGGCCGCCGGAACACGGCATTCAGGGAAACGATGCGGCGGACGCGCTCCGGTGCGCGCAGGGCCAACTCCTGGGCAACGAGCGCACCCATCGAATGGCCGACGACGGACACCCGGTCGAGGCCAAGATGGTCGAGCAGGCGAATGGCCTGGTCGGCGTAGTCGGCCAGTTCCGGGTGCTGCGGCGGCAGTGGCGACTGGCCGTGGCCGAGCATGTCGATCGCGATGACGTCGAAGCTGTCGGCCATGCGTTCGAACTGCGGCTGCCAGATCGCGGCGTTCATGCCGACGCCGTGGATGAACAGCACCGGCGTGCCAGCGCCGGCACGGATGAAGCAGGTGCCATCGAACGTTGTGCCCTGTCGCGCCCAGGTGGAAGCGTCAGCCATGCACGTCCCCAAGCTCCTTGAGGTCCTGATAGCGATCGCCGATACGATGATGCGGGCGACCGCCGATCGACGCACCAAGCGCCACCACCAGTTCGTCCGGCGCCGGCGCATCGCCGATCTGGAAATGCACGGTCAGGTAATGCGAGCGCCGTCCTTCGTCATTCTTGTCCATCAGTGGGATCATGATCGGCGTGTTCGGCCCGCCGCGCAGGTTGGTGAAGGCAAGATAGGTCTTGGCGCCGACGGCGCGGCGATAATGATTGCCAAAATGCAGCGTGTGGATCAGCGCCGAGGCATGCTCGATCTCGCCAGACGTGCCGCAAATGGCCGCTTTGCCATAGCCCTCGATCGCCTCGCCGGAACCGGCGACGGCAATGATCTCGCGGGTCAGGATCTCTCCGAGCACCGGCGCGCAGGCGCGGATTTCGGGCGACAGATCGTCGGTGAAGCCGCGTCCCGCCCAAGGGTTCGTCAGCACCGCGGCGACGCCGATCAGGCGCAGCGGCCGCGGTGCAGCCTTGCCGCCTTCGATCAGCGTGTTCTCGGTATAAGTCACGATCTTGCGGATGGCAGGCTGCATGGAATCCTCGGGTCGGCGATCCCAGGGACCGTCCGATCCCTGTATCATCTTATGGTATACCATGCTATGGAGCACCAAGTACCTTGTCAACCGGGCATGGAATCTGTTTTCGTGGCGGTGCAGGAGCCAAGACATGCCAGACGACACCCTTCGCATCGACCGCAGCGCCAAGACCTTGAGAACGCTGGCGCTGGAGCGCATGCGCGAAGCCATCATGGATTTCCACTTCCAGCCTGGCGAAAGGTTGGTCGAGCGGCCGCTTTGCGACCAGCTTGGCGTCAGCCGTTCCGTCGTGCGCGAGGTGCTGCGGCAACTGGAGGCCGAGGGGCTCGTGCAGATGATCCCTGGGCACGGGCCGGCCGTAGCCAGGCCGGATCTTGGCCGCACCGACGAGATCTATGAGTTGAGGGCACTGCTTGAAGGCATTGCGGCACGCGCCTGCGCCCTGTCGGCCACCGGCGAGCAACTGGCAACGCTCGAACGCGCGCTGGCGGACTTGTTCGGGGCATGGGCGTCGGCGACGCCGCCGGCAGTGATGCGGGCGACGACGAAATTCTACGAGGCGCTGTTCGAGGCCGCCGACAAGCGTGTCGCCTGGGAAATCGTCAGCGGGCTGAATGTCCGAATCAATCAGCTTCGTTCGATGACCATTCTTTCGGAGAACCGCCGCGAGCCTGCGATCAGCGAGATGAACGAGATCATGGACGCGATAAGGTCGCGCAAGCCCGATGAGGCGGAAGCGGCGGCACGGCGACATGTCGAATCGGCTTGGCAGATCGCTCGAGATAAACTTCGCCTGGTCTAGATCCCGGTGAGTTCAGCCTATCCAACCCGTCGAAGGGCCTTGAAGAAAGTGTCTGCTTCCGGGCAATTGAAAAATGCAACTTTACGACTGAGATGGGGCGCAAAGCTGCCGTCCGCCTTCGAGCCTGGAACTGGATGCCCACTCGATCGTTTAAATAGCATATTCCATTGAAATTTCTCATGAGGAGGAGCGCATCGAGCGAGCGCTCGACCGCGTTGCGGAGATCATCGTCGCACCTAGTGACCAAGGCGAGGAATGGCTTCCTTTATACGACCACCTAGAACGAGCGATGCAGGATCTTCAGGCGAAGGAAAAAAGTCTCGTCGCAGTACGTGGGCGCGCCAAACGAGCGCAGGGTCGAGCGAAAGCACGTTCCCGAACACCGCAAGAAACGAAATCCATATGGCCCAGTCTCTCTCGTCCGTCAGGCGCTTCTTTGGCGCGATGAGCGCCAGCAATGCTCAGTGACGACGAGGTATTGTCCTCCACGATACACCACCTCTAAGGCTCCACGTTTGACGTTGGGGGCAGCACCACAGCCGGGTGGCGCCCTTCGCGCAGCATCAGCCCGAGAGTGTAATCAACCGCCAGCTTCACGGCACCAAGCGCGGTCCCGTCGTCCCCCAGGGAACTGACGGCGATCCGTGTCGGCCACGCAAGCTCTGCCGCGACGCGCTCGACGTTTTCCGTCATCAGCGGGTTTCTGCCGACACCGCCGCCAAGCACGATCAGGCCGGGGTCGAGTATGCCGATACAGCCAGCGGCCAGCCTGCCGATATCGGCGGCATGGCGCGCGACAGCCGCCACCGCCGGTGCTGAGCCCTCCAGAGCACGCGCGAACAGATCCTTGGCCGAGTCGGGCGGCGCGCCTTCCGCAGCGGGCCAGTCGACACGGCAGCGCTCTATTAGCGCCCGAGAGCCGAGATAATGTTCGAGCCCTTCACGATAGGGCGTCTCGCTGGCCGACCATGGAAACGGCATGCGGCCGATTTCGCCGGCCGCACCACCGGCGCCGCGAAACAAACGCCCCTCGGTGATGAGGCCGAGGCCAACCCGCACGCCGACCTGCAGAAAGGCGAAGGTCTGGTGGCCTTGCGCGGCACCAAAATGCATCTCGCCAATGGCCGCGCAGTTGACGTTGTTTTCCAGGACGATCGGCACCTCGATGCTGCGCCGCAGCAGGCCAAGCACGGCAGACGGCCCCCCGGGCCGGTCGAAACGATCATTGGAGACGATGCGCGGCACCGCCACCGCAATGGCGCGCAACGCGCGAAAACTCTTGGCCACCTTGGCCATTGTGGCACGCGCGACCGACTCTACGACGGCGCCGACCGCGTCGGCATCGCCGGCTATCGTTTCCGGGATCGGTTCTTCCGCCGACGCCAGCTTCTGCGCATCCATCGAATAGGCGACGGCGCGCACCTGGGCGGCGCCGACATCGATGCCGATCGCGTAGCCGGCACCTGGACCGATGCCGTAGATCGTCGCCGTGCGGCCAATGGCGCCGCGCTCAATCCCACGCGAGGCGACGAGGCCGAGCGCGCTCAGCTCCGACACCGCCGCCGACATGGTAGGCTTCGACAGGTCGAGCATGGCGCCGAGCTTTGGCCGCGTCACCGGCCCGTGCGAGGCAAGCAGGCGCAGCACCGCCCGGGCGCTGTCGGTCAGATTGGGGATTTCCGCAGCCGCCATCTCAGCCGTTCGACCTTTGCCTGAAATCCTGTCTCCGGTCGGCGAAAGCGCATTCGCTGCCCCGACTCGAAAGCCATATCCTGTCCTCAATGCCTCATTGCTGACCGGTTTGGCAATTTCCGCGATGTCCGGACAAGGACGTCAGACTTCGGTCGGCGACCACGGCTTCAGCTTGGTATCGGTCTGGCGGTAGCGGAACACGATGTCGGTGAGGCCGGCCGCGTCCTGCATGTCGCCGACAATGAGCTGGATGGCGATGATCTCCAGTATGGCATCAGCGATGGCGTTGCCGAGCGCGGGAATCGAGATCACCACCAGCCTGTCGGCTGGAGCGACATCGCTGCGCCGCGTCACCAGCACCGAGGGGCAGCCCAGCGCCGCAAGATCCTGCGCGATCTTCACCTCGCGACCGTCGCCGATGGCGATCAGTCCGGTCGTCGCATCCTGCGATTCCATCGGCCCGTGCAGATAGTTCAGCGTGTCCCATCCCGATGCCGGCACCCGCACCGCCTCGCGTATCAGCATCGCCGCCTCGCCGGCATTGGCGAAGCCGACACCGGCGCCGACGATGTCGATGGATGTTCTGCCCTGCAGCAGCCGGGCCGCCTGCCCGGCAGCGCTTTGCGCACCGGAAAGGACGGTGGCGGCTGCAGGTGGCAAAGTCGTCCAGTCGAATCTGTTGCCGGCGAGCCTGTCGATCAGCATGCCGAGCGCCAGCAAGGTCCCGGTATAGCCGGTGGAGCTTGCGCCATTGTCGGCACCCGAATCCGTTGCCAGCACCGCGCCGGTGAGATCAGCCAGCGGATTGTCGCTGCCGCGGCAGACCGCCAGACGCGGCGCGCCCGACGCCTCGCGCATGACGTCGTAGATTTCGCGGCTCTGCCCGGAGGCCGACAGCGCGATGAACGCATCGGCGGCTGCATCCGTCCGGCCATAGAGATCGGTCGGCGTATAGGCAAAAGCCTTGATACCGGAGGCGCGCAGATAAAGCGCACCGGCCAGCGCCGCCTGATAGCTGGCGCCTATGCCGGCAAGCCCGATCGTCTTGCCGGCAAAAGCGCCGAGATCGAGGTCGTCAAGCGACGAGGCCACCGAACGCCGGCCGATTTCGAGACTTTCCGTCTGGCGCGCCACCGCCGGGCGATAGCCGATACGCTTCATCATTCAAACCGCTCCAATTCCCGAAGATTAGCCCTGGCCGATCAGCAGTCGTCTCGCCAAGGCGACCGCACCCAGCACCGGCGGCTCGCGCAGCAGCAGCACCTGGCTCGACGGCGAGACCTTTGCCATGGCCTCGACGAATGCCGTCATCAACATCGGCTGCTCCGAGATGACCCCGCCGCCAGCCACGACAAGGGCGGGATTGGCGCCGCGTTCGATCAAGAGTTCGACCAATGCGGCCAACCCTGTCCCGCCTTCGCTGATAACACGGATAGCCAGAGCCGAGCCGGCGATCGCCGCGTCGAATACGGCATTGGCATAGCGGCCCCAGACCGCGGCACCACGCGTTTCGTTGAGCAGGATGCCAAGCTTGGTCTGGTCGTCTGTACCCAGTTCGCGCATCAGCCCGGCAATCAGCGGGTCACCATCCTGGCCCCGGTCGAGGCTGTGCCGGATTGCTTTCGCCGCCTCGCGCACCAATGCCGGCGCGCTGCCCTCGTCGCCAAGGATCCAGCCCCAGCCACCGGCTGCCAGCATCTTGCCATCGGCCGTGCGTGCCACCGCGATCGAGCCTGTGCCGGAGACGACGCCGATGCCGTCGATGTAGCCAGCGGCAGGAACCATCAGCTCGGCATCGTTGACCACCTGCACCGCACCACCGGTCCTGCTTGCCAGCAGAGCCTGGAAGCGAAGGCATTGTTCACCCGTGTCGCAGCCATGCGCGCCAACGGCCAGCACAGCGGGCGCGACCCCGCCGCACAATCCCGCGACGATCCCAGCCAGTGTCTCGGCATCAGTCTCCATCTGGCGAATGCGCCAGCTCTCCGTCACCAGCACCTCGTCGGCGATGCGCTCGCCCTGGCACGCCATGATGCGCGTCTTGGTGCCGCCTATATCCACGCCTGCAATGATTTTCTGGGTCACCATATCCACCGCGCAAGCCGGGCTGCCGCGTCCAATCCACATTAGTTAGGAAACTTTACAAACTATCTTTCCAGACGGCAAGAACTATGATTTGATAATCGTCGTAAAAAGCGCATCAAGCGCGATTGGGAGATTGCAACATGAGCAGGAGAAGGATTGGGCTGGCCCTCGCGGCCGCGTCTTTCGCATGGGGATTGGCAGCCAGCGTGGCGCATGCCACCGACATCTCGTTCTGGACCTGGCGCCAGGAAGACAAGGCCGCCTACAACGAACTTTTCGCCGATTTCACCAAGGCCAACCCGGACATCCATGTGAAGTTCGAGTCCTTCCCGGACGAGAACTATCCGACGATCGTCTCGACGGCCTTGGCCGCCGGCAAGGGTGGCGACGTCATCCACACCCACGCCTATGGCTGGCTCGAGCAGTTCGTGAAGGCCGGCTATTTCGAGCCGCAGGATCTGACCACGGTGCCTTCACTCGCTAACCAGCCCGCCGATGCGCTGGTGGCCGGCACCTACCGCGCCGACAAGAAGGTTTATTCCCTGCCCTTCGCCTCGCAGACGCTCGGCCTGTTCATCAACAAGGACGTCTTCGCCAAGACCGGGTTGACCCCGCCGACCACATGGGATGAGTTCATAACCGTCAGCAAGGCGCTGAAGGACAAGGGTATTTATCCCCTCGCCAACGGCATGGGCACAAGCTGGTTCAACGAGATGTTCGTCGCCATCTTCACCAACCCGTTCCTCGGCCAGGATTTTGTCAGCGACCTGACGTCGGGCAAGACCACCTTCAAGGACCCGCGCTATGTCGCCGCACTCGGCAAGCTGCTCGAATTGCGCGACTACATGCCGCCCGGCTTCGAAGGTATCGACTATGACACCGCCGGCCAGCTGTTCATCAGCGGCAAAGCGGCGATGCTTGCCGGCGGCAGCTTCGACATCGCCAGCTACCGCACCCAGAACCCGGCCATCAACATGGACTTCGTCGCCCCGCCCATGGCCAAGGCCGGCGATACGCCGCAGGTGACCAAGTTTTTCGACGGCGGCTATGCGGTCAACGCCAAGTCGGCCAACAAGGAGGCCGCGCTCAGGCTGGTCAACTGGATGGGCACAAAGGAGTTCGGCGACAAGTTCTCCGCTCTGCTCGGCAACATCTCGCCGATCAAGGGCGTCGTCATCAAGGACGAGCTTCTCGCCCATGTCGCCAAGTTGAACGAAACCGCCATGCCGCATATCAATGTCGTCTACTTCCGTTTCGAGAAACCGACGGGATCGGAGCTGCTGCAGGGCGACATCACCAAGATGATGTCGGGTTCGATCACCCCGGACCAGCTGGCCGCCGACCTGACCAACGGCCTCGCCAAATGGTACAAGCCTTTCCAGGGCAAGTGACATGAACAGCGGCCGGCGCCACACCACAAAAGCCTTTCCGTGGCGCCGGTCACTCTGGATCGCGTCCCTGCTGACACCGGCCCTGGTGGTCATGGTGCTGTTCGTGCTCTGGCCGCTGCTCTCAGCCTTCCGCCTTGCCTTCTATGAGTTCAACGGCTTGCAGCCGACCGGATTCATCGGCTTCGAAAACTTCCGCAAGGTGCTGTTTGAACAGCCTTACAGCGACTGGACCTGGAATGCGCTGAAGCACAACATCATCGCCTTCGTGGCGCTGATGGTGTTCGAGAACGGCACCGCTTTCCTGCTCGCCTATGCCTTGCTGAAGGCGCTGCCCGGCCACCGTATCCACCAGGTCATCGTCTTTCTTCCGGTCGTGCTGTCGGCGGTCATCGTCGGCTTCCTGTGGAAACTGTTCCTGCATCCGCTGTTCGGCCTGGTGAACCAGACGCTGGCGCTGGTCGGCATCGGCGCCATACCGTGGCTCGGCAACGAACACACCGCACTCGGCAGCGTCCTGTTCGCCAATGTCTGGCACTGGCTGGGCTTCCCCACCCTGGTGCTGCTGGCCGGCATGCAGCGCGTCAGCAAGGAAGTCATCGAGGCTGCCCGTCTCGACGGCGCCGGCGACTATGTGCTGATGACCAGGATTATCT
>NZ_RZRO01000164.1:0-8477 GCF_003997975.1 Mesorhizobium sp. M7A.F.Ca.US.005.03.1.1 | reverse complement strand
GGTCAACGGGATCAGGATGATCAGGAAGATGACGCCCACGGCGGTGTAAACTTCCATCGGCCGATAGGTGAAACTCGAGATATAGCTCGCCTGATAGAGAAGGTCGGGGACCGTTATCATCGACAGCAGCGTCGTGTTCTTCATCTGGATGATCGACTGGCCGGCAAGCGGCGGGATCATCTTTCGGAAAGCCTGCGGCAGGATGATCCGCCGCATGCGCTGGCCGTAGGACATGCCGATCGCGGTGGCCGCATCCGTCTGGCCGGGATCGACCGACTGGACGCCGGCGCGCAGGATCTCGGCGTAGAAGGAACCGACGTAGCAGCTGAGCCCGATGAAGCCGGCCCAGAATCTGGTGACGTTGATGCCGGCGAAGATCGGAAAGGCGTAATAGACCCACAAAAGCGTGACGAGCAGCGGAATGTTGCGGAAGAACTCGACATAGATCTGGCCGAGGATGACCAGCGGCTTAAACGTGCTCAACTGGATCAGCCCGATGAACAGGCCGATCAGCAGGCCCGCACCGATCGTGATGACGGTGAAATAGATCGTCATCAGGAGGCCCTGCCAGAGCAGCCCGATATTGTTGGTTATGACTGTGTAGTCGAATAGCATGTTGTCCTCACTGGTTCGATGCACGTCCAGTGGTGGCCTGACCGCCGCACCCGGCGGCGATCAGGCTGTTTCGATCAGAAGGAGAAACCTGCCGGAAGGATCGACAGATCGATGCCGCGAGCTTCCCAGGAGCGGGCAAGCTTGCCCTGGGCGAGGCCTAGCGAACGCTCCTGCAGGATCCAATTGGTCAGGAAGTTGATGTAGCCTGCATTGCCGGGCTTGCGGGCGACGGCCAGCGTTGCCGGATTGCGCAGGATCGGCTCAGGCAACGAGACATTGCCGATCTTCTGGTTGGTGATCTGCAGCGCGTCGAAAATGGAAAGCACGACACCATCGGCGCGACCAGCCTGGAGTTCCATAAGCGCCAGGCCACGATCTTCCACCGGCGTGATCTTGGCCTTCGGCAGCAGGGCTTCGGCGACGACCTGCATGGTGCTGCCCTTCTGCACGACGACGGTCTTGTCCGGCGAATTGAGTTCGGCCCAGGTCTTCACCGGCTTGCCGGGAGGCGTCAGCACGGCCCAGGCGTCGGTGAACAGCGGCTCCCACAGATAGTCGACGACAAGACCGCGCTTCGGGTTCGGATTGACGCCGATGGCGATGTCGATCTTGTTGGACTGGAAGTCGGCGGCCAGATTGCCCCAGGTCGTTTCGACAGGCTCGAGCTTGACGCCGAGCTGGGTCGCGATCTCGCCCAGGAATTCGTAGTAGAAGCCGCTCCACTGGCCGGTGGCCGGATCCTTGATGTAGCCCGGCTCCTCGCCGGTCATTACCGGAACCTTGAGCACGCCGCTGGCGCGGATCTGGTCGATGACGGCGGACGGATTGTCGTCCGCGGAGGCTGCGATCGGCGCCGTGAGCAGGCCGAGGCCAATGGTCAAAGCGGCCATGAACGTACGCATTACTGTGAATTTCATGTCATTCCCCTTTTCTGAGTTTTTGGTGATTACCGGGCTAGAAATCCCTTCGAGAGAGGGTCGCCCTTCTCGAAATAGATTGTCTGGGTCGAGGTGATGAAGGCCGAGCCCTCGATCTCGATGATCATCGCGTCGCGGCCTTGCTCCTCGACGCGCTGTTGCAGGCGCGCCTCGAACGGAATGCCGAAGATGTTTCTGGCGTGATAGGTCTGGTCGGGACGGATCAACCCCTTCTCAAGCAGATAGGTCAGGCGCGCTGACGTGCCGGTGCCGCATGGCGAGCGGTCGAATTTGTTGGATTCCAGGACAAGGAAATGCGTCGCCGAATACTCGCTGTCCGCATCGTAGAACAGCACGCTCGGTGCGGCTGCGCCGGCCAGCAGCGGCAGGTCTTTGGTCGCCGCCTTGATCGCGGCCTTGATCCTGGCGCCGGCCAGCATAAGGGCCGACGCATTGTCCGGGATCAGCTTGGACCCGAGTGGCACGGCGTCTACCAGCGCGTACCACATGCCGGCGTAGACGATTGCGGCATCGACCTTGCCGACACCTTCGACGGAAACGCTTAAGCGCTCCAGCCCGACATAGCTCGGGACATTGGCGATCCGCGCCCGGTCGAGCGAGCCGTCTTCGTTCCAGATCAGATGAATGGTCACGATCCCCGCCGGCGTTTCCAGCGTAAAGCTGTCGCCGGTTTCGACAGAAATCTGTCCTGTGAAGGCCAACGTCCTGGCAAGGCCGATCGTGCCGTGACCGCACATGTCGAGATAGACATAGGACGAGATGAAGAACGCCCCATAGTCGGCGACTTCAGAGGCGACCGGTACGAGACCGACCATGGCCGCATGGCCGCGCGGCTCATGCAGCAGTGCCGGGCGCAGGTGGTCGAAGCGATCGCGGAAATGGTCGCGCTTCTCCCGCACGCTCGAACCGGAGAGTTTCGGAACGCCGCTCAGGATGACGCGTGTGGGATGGCCGGCGGTATGGGAATCGATGACGCTGAACGCTGACGCAAAGCTGGACACGACCTAGCCCTCTCCGAAAGCGTCGCGAATGCCGGCCCGCATGCTCTGCCAGATTTCCCGGATGAGGTTTTCGGTCATCGCCTTGGCGCTTTCGCCATCGCCGGCGGTGATCGCATCATAGATGCGGGCCGTGTCGTCGAGCGACAGCTGGATGATCTTCGGATCCTGCTCGTAGGCGTGATAGCGGTAACGCAAGGCCTGCTTTTCCAGCCCACCAAGCAGGCGTGTCAGCGTCTTGTTGCCGGCCAGCGTGTAGGTCAGGAAGGAGCCGCGCACGTCGACGATGAAGAACTGCCGCGCATCTTTCCTGGCCTGGGCCTGCTTCAGCTCCGACAACAGGCTCTTGAACTCAGCCTTCTTCTCGATGTCTGCGGATTCGGCGGCTTGCTTGGCTACCAGCCCTTCCAGCTCGATGCGGCAAGTGTAGACCTCATCGAAATCGCGCTGCGACATCGGCGAGACCCAGATGCCGCGCCTGGCCTCGCGCATCACCAGGCCGTCCCGCTCGAGCAGCCTCAGCGCCTCGCGCACCGGTGACCGGCTGACGCCGTAGCGCGCGGCGACCATTTCCTCGGTCAATCGCTCCCGGGATTTGAGGCGGCCGAAGATGATTTCCTCCTCGAGCATCTCGGCGAGATTCTCGGGGATGGCGACCGACAATTTCTGGATGCGCGCTAAAATCATGTCGACACCATACTGTATACAATGTACAGGTCAAGGCATGGCGGAAACTTTCTTGTGACGTGTAATCTCCCGGCGCTTTCCGCGCCCCGCCGGGCTGAAAGGGCTAGGACATGTATCCAGAGACGATCGAGCTGCTGATTGACGGCGTGTGGTGCCAGGGATCGGACGGTAAGTCCGAAACGCTGATCAATCCCGCCACCGAAGAAGTGTTGGCGACCGTGCCGCATGCCACGGAGGCTGATCTCGACCGCGCTCTCGCGGCCTCGCTCAAAGGCTTCAAGCTGTGGAAGACCATGACCGCCATGCAGCGCTGGGCGATCATGGACAAGGCCGCCGACCTGATCGAGCAGCGCAAGGACACCATTGCCCGCACGCTGACGATGGAAAACGGCAAGGCGCTGGCGGAAGCCACCGGCGAGGTGCAGTTCGCAGCGGACGCGACCCGCTGGTATGCGGAAGAAGGCAAGCGCGCCTATGGCCGTATCGTCCCTGCCCGGCTGCCCGGGGTGCGGCAGATGGTGTTCAAGGAACCGGTCGGCCCGGTCGTCGCCTTCGCCGCCTGGAACTTCCCGGCCAGCAATGTCATTCGCAAGATCTCGGGCGCGCTTGGCGCCGGCTGCTCGATCATTCTGAAACCGGCGGAGGAAACGCCCGGAACCGCCGTGGCGATCGCCCGCTGCTTCCAGGACGCAGGACTGCCGGCGGGCGTGCTCAACATCGTGTTCGGCGAGCCTGCGCGGGTTTCGTCCTATCTGATCGCCTCGCCGATCCCGAAGAAGGTCTCGCTGACCGGCTCGACCGCAGTTGGCAAGCTGCTGCAGAAGCAGGCTGCCGACACGTTGAAGCGCTGCACCATGGAGCTTGGCGGCCACGCCCCCGTCATCGTCTATGAGGATGCCGACCTCGACAAGACGCTCGATACTGTGGTCGCCTTCAAGTTCCGCAACGCCGGCCAGGTGTGCACCTCGCCGACCCGCTTCTATGTGCATGAGGCTGTCTACGACCGCTTCATCGACGGCTTTGCCGCCCGCGCCGAAAAGCTCAGGATTGGAGACGGTCTCGACAGCGCTGTGCAGATGGGGCCGATGATTGCGCCACGGCGGCTCGATGCCATGGACGGTTTCGTCAGCGATGCAACGGCGAAGGGCGCGACTGTCATCACCGGCGGCAAACGTGTCGGCAACAAAGGCTATTTCTACGCCCCGACATTGCTGAAAGACGTGCCCGACACGGCGCGTATCATGTCCGAGGAGCCGTTCGGGCCGATCGCGCCGACGACCACCTTCTCGACCTTCGACGACATGATCGAGCGGGCCAATTCGCTGCCCTACGGACTGGCTTCCTTTGTCTTCACCCGCAATCTCACCCTTGCCCAAAAGACCGAGGCGGCGTTGGAAGCCGGAATGGTCGGCGTCAACCACATGATGGTGTCGACACCGGAAACACCGTTCGGCGGCGTTCATGAATCCGGCTATGGGTCGGAAAGCGGCATCGAAGGCCTCGACGCCTATCTGCGGACGAAGTTCGTGACCGAGATGTAGCGTGGCCGATCTCCGTGAGAAAGACGGCGAGCGCTCGCTGGCGAACTATGACTTGTTCGACCGCGTCGGCATGTGGCGCGTGCATCGCGACGCGGTCGCCGTTGGAGCAGGAATTTTCACGCGCCATAGAAGATGCACGCAAATCTGAAGAGCGAGGTCGCGTGGCCGAGGCTCACGGCGACTGGATCAGTGCGCGCAACTTCTTTCAGCGGGCGACGAACATTATCGCACCGCGCAGCTCTTCATGTTGAAAGGCGAAGGCCGGTTCGACATCTATCGCAAGATCGACGAAGTGTTCGAGGCGGGAGCGATGCCGCCGCCACGGCAATCCAGCTCAATGACTTTCCTTCAGGATGGCGTCGGCGAGGGCATCCCACAGGTACTCACTCATCGAACGGCGCACCCGAAGCAGGAACCGATCGCTTTCGGTTTGAGCCAGCAGGATCACCGCCTGGAGAAAATGGCTCTGCGCACATTGGCCGGGGCCGAACGCACGCGGATGGAGGTCGAGCGGGCAGCCCTTCTCAAGAATGCGCCGGGCGGATTGGCCGCCCAGTTCCATGGCTACCGAGTTGTCCGAGACATCCGTCACCGCAACGTGCCGGTCCGCGAGCTCACTCTCCAGTCCCTGCTTCAGATCGTGGGTCTTTGTGAAAGGCGCATGGATCATCCACTCGTCTGGGCCCAGCCAAAGCACCGTCACATCACCTTCTTGAGTGAAAGTGTTGGGGCTCGCGGGCAGCAGCAATCCGTATTCCTTCGTCACCTTCGCAGGTAGGCTTGCATTGGACAGGCGCAGGTTGATCGCACCGAATTGGTCGACCTGGTCCAGATTTGCCGCGCCGCGTACGGGCGCCTTCGCCGAAATTAGTGAGCATTCAACGGGCTCGAAACCGACACGATTAAGCATTTGCACGTTCTCCCTTTGGATCGAAGAAGCAGGGCTGCGTGAGGGTTACCTTTTCCACATCGCCGTTGATGTTGCGGACGGTCGAGGTCTGGCCGATGCGCGCTCGGCCGTTCTCCACCAACGCGAGTGCGATCGAGCGCCCCAGCGTTTCGGACCAATAGGTCGAGCAGACCCAGCCAACGGTTTTGAGCGGCGGTTTCTGGGTGGCATTCTCGACCAGATGCGAGCCAAACGGAATCACGTAGTTGGGCTTCTCGGTCAAAAGCCCGACGAACTGCTTGCGACCCTCGCGCGCCACTTCCGGAGCGGAGAACCCGCGTTTGCCGATGAAGTCGCTCTTCTTTTTCGAGACGATCCAGCCCATCCCAAGATCCATGGGAGTGACCGTCCCGTCGGTGTCCTGTCCCACCACGACGAAGCCGCGCTCGGCGCGCAGGACATGCAGCGCCTCGGTTCCGAAGGGGATGATGTCGTACTCAGAGCCAGCCCGCCTCCGAGACGCTGGGATCGCGATTCCCCTACAAGGATATGCTGGAGGCGGGCGCGATCGGCATAGTCATGACGGACCTGGTGTGGACCGGCGGGCTCACCGAAGGCCGCAAGATCGCAGCACTGGCCGATACCTATCATCGTCCCTATGCGCCGCACGACTGCACGGGACCGGTGGCGTATGTGGCGGCAGTCCACTCGTCCTTCTCACAGCCCAACACGCTGATCCAGGAATCCGTGCGCGCCTTCTATACTGGCTGGTACAAGGAATTGGTCACCGAGTTGCCACGTGTCGTCGACGGGTACGTTCTTCCGATGGAAGGACCGGGGCTCGGCACGGAGCTGCAGTCCGCCGTCTTTGAACGTCCCGATCTCTCAACGCGCCTTTCGGATATGTAGGACGCAAGAAAAGGCTTGTGTTGCCCCTAGCTCGTTAGGCCTCCAAAACACAAATATTTCAGCTCCAGGTAATCATCGACGCCGTATTTCGAGCCTTCCCGGCCAAAACCCGACTGCTTGATACCGCCGAACGGCGCGACTTCGGTCGAAATCAAGCCGGTGTTGATGCCGACCATGCCGTATTCCAAGGCCTCCGCAACGGCCCACACGCGGCCCATGTCCTTGGCGTAGAAATAGGCCGCAAGCCCGAATTCGGTATCATTTGCCATCTCAATGACGTCGTTGACGGTTTCGAAACGGAATAAGGGCGCCAACGGCCCGAACGTTTCTTCACGGGCCACCGCCATCTCGGAGGTTACCCCAGTCAGGACGGTCGGCCAAAAAAAATTGCCGCCAAGAGGATGGTCTGGCCCACCCGCCACAATGCTGGCGCCCTGGGAGACGGCATTCTCAATGTGACGCCTCACCTTCGATACGGCGCGGTCGTCGACTAGCGGGCCGATGTCGGTGCCTTCCGCGAAGCCGTCACCGATCTTGAAGGTGTTGACGCGACGCGCGAGCTTGTCGGCGAACTCTTGGTAGATGCCGCTCTGCACGTAAAGGCGATTGGCGCAGACACAGGTCTGGCCAGCATTGCGGAACTTGGAGACGATGGCTCCTTCGACGGCCGCATCGACATCGGCATCGTCGAAGACAATGAAGGGCGCGTTGCCGCCCAGTTCCATGCTCAGTTTCATGACTTGCGCGGAGGCTTGCGCCATGAGAGTGCGGCCGACTTCGGTCGACCCGGTGAACGTGAGTTTGCGGACCTTCTCGTTTTCGCAAACCTCATCGCCGAAGTCCGAGCTTTTCGTGATCGGGACAATGCTCACCAGTCCGGCCGGCACCCCTGCCCTTTCCGCAAGTACCGCCAGCGCCAGGGCGGAGAGTGGTGTCAGGGCTGCCGGTTTGAAGACGGTCGAGCAACCTGCCGCCAGCGCCGGAGCGATTTTGCGCGCTACCATCGCTGAGGGAAAGTTCCAGGGTGTAACGGCGCCGACAACCCCTACAGGTTGCTTGATCACGACGATCCGCTTGTCACGGGCATGCCCCGGGATGGTGTCGCCATAGACGCGCTTGGCCTCTTCGCCAAACCATTCGATGTAGGACGCGCCGTAGAGGATCTCGCCCTTGGACTCGGCAAACGGCTTCCCCATTTCAGCGGTCAGGATCGTCGCCAGGTCATCGAGATTGGCGATCGTCAAATCGTACCAGCGCCGAATGACTGCAGCGCGCTCCTTGCCGGTGCGGGCAGCCCACTCCTTCTGGGCGACATAGGCGACATCGATCGCCTTGGCGATCTCGGCTCGGGTAAAATCGGGCAGCGTGGCCAGCACTTCGCTGTTTGAAGGGTTGGTCACCTCGAAGGTTTGCCCGGACCGGGACTGGCCGAGCCACTCTTTGCCGATCAATCCCGCTTCCCGGATCAGATCCTTGTCCTTGATCTTGTTGAGGAGTGTCGCTGATACGGCCATGGTTAGACACCTTTACTAAATTGCGAACGGTCCCGCGCGAGTAGTGCCCAGGCCTGGGCTACAATGGGAGCATCGATCATCCTGCCGTCGACAAGGCGCGCTGCGCCGTCCCGGGCCGCGTCGACGACGCGCTGCGCCCAGCGCAGTTGCTCGTCACTCGGCTGGAAAGCCGAGCTGACATGGGAAGTCTGGGCAGGGTGTATGCAAAGCTTCCCCCCGGCCCCATGATCCAAGGCCTGCCGGCATTCGGTGGCCAGTCTGGCGGTGTCCGTGACCTCGAAGGATGGGCCATCCAACGGCAGGGGCTTGCCGGCGGCCCTGCTCGCCACCGCCAGCCGCATCATGGCATGCGCTTTGAGGTCATGAGAGGCGGGGACACCCAAAAC
>NZ_RZRO01000163.1:0-8624 GCF_003997975.1 Mesorhizobium sp. M7A.F.Ca.US.005.03.1.1 | reverse complement strand
CATCGTGCCGCCGAACTGCCTGTCTGGCTGCACAGATACAATTGGCATCGTCCACATGGCAGCCTAAAGTCAAAAACGCCTATCAGTCGCCTCGCCCTGATCGAGGACAACCTGTTGAAGCTCCACACCTAGGTCACTATCGGGGGGCCTTAAACCTGAACAGCTCCATCGTCGCGGCTGCTGCGGAAGCAGGAGCTATCACTGGGACCCGTACTGGTGCTTGTCAGCCGCTGAGCCGCTACTTCGTCTTAGGAAGAGCATTGTCCTTGCCAAAAGCCGGCCAGTATTTCGAGATTGCCAGTGTGGCGCCGGCTGAAGAGAAATGACCATAGTCGAAATATAAAAACTCTCCTCTATCGAAATAGGCGCAGCGTCCTGCGCTGCACAGGAATTTCAGCGGATCGATGAATGTGGCGCCTTTGGTAAATGAGCGCACACGTTCGTTGACGTCGGGGTCCATCGCGATCGGCCAGGACGTATCGTCCAGATTTTGGCGCTTGGCGAAGAACGCAATTTTCCGGACGTCAGTTGGGAACTGCGGAGACTGGCCGATGACAAACACGCGCACGCCCAGGGCACGAAGCGTAGCGATTGTTTGCTGAAGACCGTCGAAACCTCTGACCTCATAGTCACTCCATCTACCGCTGAGGATAACCGTCTTGATGTCCGCTTCCAAGATGACGTCCAAGGCCTTGCGATTGAACCGGACACAATCAAGACGATCGTACGGGTAGTAATAGAGTATCGGCGCGCAGCTGGCGTACGTATATTCAACGATGTTCGCCTGCAATCGATTTATGTTAGCACCCAAGCCGGAAACATAGTGCGCGGCGAAGGAGTCGCCCCACAAAAAAACCGTTGTTGGAAAACCGCTGGTGCGCGTGCAATCCTCCATATTCCAGCTTTCGATCCGGCTGGTGCCCTCGTTGAAACAGATGCCATTCCTCCAGTCCCCGACGGAAATGCGCCGCTGGACATAGTCCGGAAACCGTTGCGGAAAGCCGTTGCCGAGCGCCCCCGCCGCTCCGCCGGCACAAAGGACAACGATCGCGAGCGCTGAAAAGGCGAAGATAGGCCCCGGGGAGGTGAAGGCCCTCTTCTGTCGAAACGGCTGCTCTACAAACTTCCAGGAGAATGCAGCCAATGCGAGGCTTGCCACCAACATCGCACCGGTCATCAACGGATCGAGTTTTTGGAACGAAAGATAGTGCGCGAACGCATTGAGAGGCCAGTGAACAAGATACAACGAATACGAGATGAGCCCAATCCAGACCAGCGGCCTGACTTCGAGCATGCGGGTGGCGACCGTCGAGGGGGTATTTTGGCCAACATAGATCAGAAGGGCCGTTCCGATGCATGGATACAAGGCGTTGTAGCCTGGGAACGGATCACTCGCCGAAATCGCGAAGAACCCGATGGCGAGAAGGCCAAATCCGGCCACCCCCACCGACTCCATCAGGAGTCGGTTGCCCAGCGGCGAGGGGCATTTGAGCATGAGCAGGGCGCCCAACATGAGTTCCCAGATTCGGGTCGGCAGCAGATAGAATCCGGCGGTGGGTGCCAGCGATGTCGCCATCACCGCCACTACGAAGCTGCAGAGAATTATCGGAAGAAGTGTCGTCAGCCAGCGCTTCCCGATGTAGCGATAGATTAGGAACATCAGGATTGGTGCGAAGATGTAGTACTGCTCCGCTACGGAAAGCGGCCAAGTGTGCAACAGTGGTAGAAGCGCGGCATCGATAGAGAAGTAACTTGACGTTTTCCAGAAGAAAACGTTCGACCAGAAGGTCGAGGTAGCTATGATGCTAAGACTGAATCCGCGCAGATCCGGTGGCAGAAGAATGAACAATGCCGCAATGCAGGTGAGAAGCATCACAAAGACGAGCGCCGGCAGAATGCGCCGGGCACGGCGCCAGTAGAAGTTGACGATGGAAAATTGGCCGCGTTCAAGGTCATCCAGGAGGCTTCCGCTGGTTAGGTAGCCGGAGATGACGAAGAAGATATCGACCCCGCTAAAGCCACCCGGGATCGCCGAAATTCCGAAATGAAAGAGTACGACCGGAAGTACAGCAACGGCCCTAAGGCCCTCGATATAGCGCCTATATTGCATCCAGCGGTTCCTTTTATTTTAGATCAGGACGCGATTGGAAGCTTTCAATCTCCGGTAGGAGTGCTGCCGAGATAAGGGCGGTATCAGCCACCTTTATCCGTCCCGAATGTTCTGTAAGTTGCAACTGGTACAGAAGCACGATCGCCATCGCCGGCCTTGACGGCCTGATTGTCGAGCAGATCGCGCGGATCGTTGACCATCACGGCCAGGTTATGTCCTGTCGAACAACCAAGCGGCTGTTTGAAGGATTCTTCATTGGGTAAGGCACCATATGAGGGACAGACCGGCGGACGGGCGTGATAGACAATCGCCTCAATTCGCACTGAGCCGGCGTCGTGTTGATCGCGCAATTGAATGTTGTCTTCTTCGATTGCCAACTGCCTGGCCTGATGGGCTACCCCTGCGCTGAGCTGGGGCGAACCGCTGATGAGGAGGTGGATGGCATCGAACCGGCCGCGACTGGCCTTGTCTAGGAAAACACGCAAACGCTGCCGTTCGGAAGCGCGCAGGCTTTGCAACGTCAGGACGGTGGTCTCCTCTCGGACAAGCATTGGTGCCGATGGTTCGACATCAACTGGCGTAGTGCTTGTGCAGCCACTTACGCTTGGTGCCAGAGCGACAAAGAGGATTATAAAACGCAACATCTTTGGATGACACTATTCGATGATGAAGCCGAGACCGCCCTGGGCGCTTGGCGCGCCCGCACGGATAGCAGCGCGGTCTCGCGGGGGACTTGTCACGGAATTCGTCGGAGCGCCCCCTCCGTTCAAAGCCGGTGCCGCCCGCTCGGTCGGTGCGCTCATCTGGTTTGGGTTGGAGCCTGGTCTTACAATGTAAGGCGTAACTAGAATGACCAGTTCTGACTCCTCTTTTTGAAACGAGGTCGAGCGAAAAAGCGGTCCCAGGATCGCCAGTTCTCCGAGCCAGGGAAAGGCCCTGACATCATTGTTGACGTTCCGCCTGATTAGACCGCCGATTGCGAAGCTCTGGCCGCTGGCGAGTTCGACGACCGTATCGGCTCGGCGCGTGGAAACTGCCGGCACGGAAATTCCGTTGATTTGCACGGCACCTTGCGTCGACAGTTCACTGACTTCGGGCGTTACGTGAATGTTGATTTGATTGTTGCTGAGAACTGTCGGCACAAATTCCAGACTGACGCCGAAGTGACGGAATTCAACCGATACCTGCCTGTTTTCCTGCAGGACAGGAATGGGAAATTCGCCGCCCGCGAGAAAGCTGGCCTTTTCACCCGACATAGCGGTGAGGTTCGGCTCAGCCAGGACGGAAGCTATATGCTCCTTGGCGAGCGCGTCGAGAACCGCGCTGACGTTGACGGCACCGTTGTCGAATCCGATTTCTGCTGTACCGCCACCCTGGGTTGAACCAGACCCAGCGCTTGCAGCGCTTCCGCTTAGAACGCCCACTTTGAAATTGCCGATTTGACCGAAGGCGGACAAGTTGACGCCGAGTGACTTCATGGCGCTGCGTGAGACTTCGGCTACGCGCACGCTGAGGTTAACTTGCAGGGATCCAGCGACCTTGATGTTGTTGACGACTTGCGCTCCGTCGCCCAGATATTGCTCAGTGACTCTTTTTGCGGTGTCGGCGACCTCTGCGTCGGGCGCCGTCCCGCTAAGGATTGCGCCGCGCGGCGTATAGTTGACGCGGATGGGATAGTCGCCGACCTGCTCCCGCAACATGGCGCGTAAATCCCCGATCGGTTGCGTGACAACGATACGCAATTCGGCGAGAGGCTCGCCATTGCCATCCAAGGCGAATAGGCTGGTCCGCCCCGATTTCTTGCCAAAGACGAAGATTGTTTTGCTCGATGGCGCCTGAAAATCCGCGATCGTGGGGTCAGCAACAAAGATGGTCGTGGCTGGCCCGGGCAGATGAACGGTCTCCCCGAGCGAAGAGGAAAGGGTCAGCGTGGCGTTGATGCTATTCGAAGCCGCATGCGGCGGGCCTTTGTCCTGCTTGTTTTGCGCCGCGACACCAAGTGGGAAAGTCACAATAAGCGCGCAGAGGAGATGGCCCAGGTAACGGGGCACTGCAGGTCTTGTAACCTTGTTGGCGATCGCCCGCCAATTGAGCGCAGCGCAAGGATGTTGAAGGATCAGCAAAATAGATCTTCTTTCGATTCGACAAACTATGCGGACGAGGCGTCAGTCAATTCTAGGATGTAACCAATGCCTCGGATGGTCTTGATCCGTGGCGTTGCACCTGATCTGGTCAGATGTCCCCGTAAACGATAAATTCCGACTTCAAGCGCGTTGGCAGACACGTCGTCGTTGAATGAATAGAGGTGATCTTCCAATTGCGCACGGGGCACGATGCGGCCTGCCCGGTTAAGCAGGTGCTCTAGAACACAGAGTTCGCGACGTGCGATCATCATTGGGTGCCCATCAACGAAAACCTGGCGGGCGACCGGATCAAAGTCGAGATTGCCAAATACGAGCCTCAGGTCGGTCATCTGTGTCGCCCGGCGCAGAATGGCTCTCATTCTGGCAATAAGCTCATCGGTAGAGATGGGTTTGAGCAGAAAGTCGTCCGCACCACCGTTGAAGATCGCAATTCGCTTATCGAGATCGTTAAGGCTGCTCATAATGACGGCAGGAACTGAATGCCCGTGGGTCCTCAACTGCCTCAGCCAACCCAAGCCATCGCCATCTGGCAGAGCCAATTCCAGCAGGAGAATTTCATAGCTGGCGCAAGAAAATGCACTCGAAGCCAGTTCCAGAGTACCAACGACATCAACGACGAAGCCGCCATCCCCGAGCGCAAGTCGCATGGCGCGCGCAAGATCCGCATGATGATCCACGAGCAGCGTTCGCATTTCATCTCCTCTCGAAGAGGGACGGCCCATCGAACGCGTCACCGGCGGCCATCTGATCGGAGCACACGGCGCGCAACTCGTCGCAGCTCTCGGAACTGGTCCGAGTCGGAGGGACATGCAAGTCGCTCGGTGGCAATAGGCGCGGGTGAGGACCAACTGACGGGCTCAAATACGCCGGTCGGCGAACCCACGAGGCCAGCAACCCGCGTGCGATTTCTCGTTGCATCATCTCTCCTACGTGCAGCCCCTGCGCTCGCAAGGCAGCGTCGCGGCTCAGAGCCCGATTCCCACAGAGGGTAGGGTTAGCTTTCGAGAAACTGATTGAACAAATCGATTATTTGGATCGAATGCATCCACGGTATGGATGCAGCGCACCATCTTCAACGACTGCGGCGTCCTGATGCACTGTTGTGTCTGTCGTGCTCTGCTTTTTTCGCTGTCCTTCAAGGCTGGCGAGCCTGGTGGAACCTGCGCGTCATTGGCTTGGTAGCTTGAATGCTCAACAACGGAGCGCCCTGCGCAAAGCCGCTCTCATTTCCAAAAAGCCTTGCAATCTGGTTGGAGCACTTCGCGCTCGACACCAAAATAGGCGAGGAAAACTGACGTCTGACAGGGATGTACATGCAACAGCCGATTTGCGGCACCAGCAAACGACCGCGTTCAGGCTGAAGATCGACGACCAACGGCTCCTCGATTTCCGCACTTTTACAAGCTCTTCCTGTGCGGGCGGATGCCGGCAAACAGCAGCACAGGGTCAGCGAAACCGGGAGCGGGCCTGCTTGATCGCCATGATCACATTGCCGCTGTCGCGCGTGCGGAGCGGAATGCAATCGGTCCAGCCGGCGGCAATCCGGTCAGCACCATCGTCTGCACGAAGCTCCCTGACGAAGACGTGCCCGAATGCGCTCAACAAAGCCGGGCGGCGGATCTTTCCAATCGCCGAAGGTGCGGGCTGGCACCGAGCGGCGAACTGCGAACTCATTCCTGCCCGGCGGCGCTGGCCGCCGCGAGCGTCGATGCGGACCCAGCCGCTCCGAATCCTCCCACAACACGATGAGCGCGTCGCGGACATCGCTGCCGTAACAGCGGCTGCGGCTCTTGCCCGCAGACGGCCTCTGCTCACGACGGTTCATAAGACGGATCGCGCGCTTGCGAATAATAGCCGGTTACCGCCTCGAACTCATCCAGAATGCGCCGCTTGTCAACGCCGCAATAAAGCTCCACGATCGCCGCTTCACCGTGTCGCCATGCTGAGCCGCGCCATCCTTCCCCCGAACCGGAATGGCACGACCTGTCCATCCCCTTTGGAACAGGACACTATTGGTAACATTTTGCTTGAGGCAATGCGGCTCGTTGCCTTCCTTTTCGCTGACCGGAAGGGTACCGGAAGTCGTCTATCGCATCTTACCCGCTGAAAGCGGCAACACCTCGACCTCAATCGCAGATCATAGGAAATAGACGATCGCGTCGGGGCCTCAGCATCGGTTCACCGGGTTTCCGTCATCGACTGAAGCGAATTGCCCCATCGACCGTCACCGGGTGGGCCGCGATACGTCGCCGTATATGATTAGCGAGCGCACGTAGCGGAGCCATAGCTCTCCACCCAGCCATGTTCCCCTAGTTGGAAAATGTCCGGCGGACCAGAGGTGCTGTCGTCAGCTTTTCCTGAATAGCGGCCAAGGCAATCCCTACCAGTCCATCACCACCTTGCCGGAACTGCCGCTCTTCATCGCATCGAAACCGATCTGAAAATCGTCGATGCCGATGCGGTGGGTGATCAGGCCGGAGACATCCAGCGGACCCTGCACAAGCGCGATCATCTTGTACCAGGTTTCGAACATCTCGCGGCCGTAGATGCCTTTGAGATGCAGCATCTTGAAGATGACCTTGTTCCAGTCGATCTCGAAGCCGGTCGGCGCGATGCCCAGAATGGCGATCTTGCCGCCATTGTTCATGGTGTCGATCATGTCGCGGAAAGCGGGGGCGGCGCCTGACATTTCGAGGCCGACGTCGAACCCCTCGGTCATGCCGAGCACCGGCATGACGTCGCGCAGCTTCTCCTTCGAGGCGTCGACGACATGCTGGACGCCGAGTTTCTTGGCTAGCGCCAGCCGCACCGGGTTGATGTCAGTGATGACCACTTTGCGCGCGCCGACGCATTGGGCGACGAGCGCGCCCATGATGCCGATCGGCCCGGCGCCAGTCACCAGCACGTCCTCGCCGACCAGATCGAAGGACAATGCGGTGTGGACGGCATTGCCCAAGGGATCGAAGATCGCGGCAATCTCATCGGGCACATCGTCGGGGATCGGCACGACATTGTGCTGCGGGATCGCCAGATACTCGCCGAAGGCGCCTGGACGGTTGACGCCGACGCCGAGCGTGTTGCGGCACAGATGCCCTCGCCCGGCGCGACAGTTGCGGCAATGGCCGCAGACGATGTGGCCTTCGCCCGATACACGCTGGCCGACCTTGTATTCGGTGACCGCTGCGCCGAAATCGGCAACGGTGCCGACGAATTCATGGCCCGTCACCATCGGCACCGGCACCGTCTTCTGCGCCCACTGGTCCCAATTGTAGATGTGCACGTCGGTGCCGCAGATCGCCGTCTTCTTGATCTTGATCAGCACGTCGTTGGGGCCGATTTCCGGCACCGGCACCTCTTCCATCCAGATGCCCGGTTCGGCCTTGGCCTTCACAAGCGCCTTCATCATGTTCGACATCAGGATTTCCCTATTCCGTGATTGCGCTTCTGGCGAGATAGCCTGCACAACGGGAAGGTAGGCCACTAACTCGTTTGAACGTCCGGAATGGTCAGCCCCGCCTGCTCAGCCTCGCGGCGCAAATTCTGACGGGGCCTGGGGCCGATCTGCTGGATCACCAATCCGGCTGCCAGTGAGCCAAGGTCGCCGCAAGTCTGCAGGTCGCGGCCTTGCGTGTAGCCATGCAGGAAGCCGGCGGCATAGAGATCGCCGGCGCCCGTCGTGTCGACCAGTTCCTTGATGGCGGTCGCCTTGATCACCACGGTCTCGTCGCCGCGCACGATCACCGAGCCTTTTTCCGAGCGGGTGACGGCGGCGATCCGGCAATCCTTGCGGATCTGGGCCAGCGCCTCGTCGAACGACGATGTCTGGTAGAGCGACTTGATCTCGTGGCTGTTGGCAAAGACGATGTCGACCGTGCCCGAGCGCACCAGGTCGAGGAATTCGTCGCGGTAGCGGTCGACGCAGAACGAATCCGACAGCGTCATCGACACTTCTCGGCCTGCCGCGTGCGCCAGCTTCGCCGTCTGGCGGATTGCCTCCTTGGCGCGCGGCGGGTCCCACAGATAGCCTTCGAAATAGGTGACCTTGGCGCCGGACGCCTTGTCGGCTTCGACATCCTCAGGGCCAAGCTCGACGCAGGCGCCGAGATAGGTGTTCATCGAGCGCTCGCCGTCGGGCGTGACGAAGATCATCGAGCGCGCCGTCGGCGGCTCACCCTTGAGCGGCGTGGTGCCGAAGGCGACGCCCTGCGCATGGATGTCGTGGGCGTAGATTTCGCCCAGCGCATCGTTGGAGACCTTGCCGAAGAAGGCCGCGCGGCCGCCAAAGCTGGCGACGCCGGCCGCCGTGTTGCCGGCGCTGCCGCCGGACGCTTCGATCGCCGGGCCCATGCGGCTGTAGAGCAGTTCGGCGC
>NZ_RZRO01000162.1:0-8632 GCF_003997975.1 Mesorhizobium sp. M7A.F.Ca.US.005.03.1.1 | reverse complement strand
CACCGAGCCGTTCTTGGCTTTCAGCAGCTTCTCGGCCTGATCCGCGGCGACGTAGCCGATCTCGACCGTTCCGGCGACAGAGGTGAAGTCGGACGGGGTCGAGGTGATCTGGCGGTCGAACTCGACCACCGGGATGCCGGCGGCGCGCGCGGCTTCGATGGACGGTTTCAGCGCATTGAAGTCGACTGCAGCCAGGATGATGGCCGCCGGCTTCAGCGCGATGACGTCGTTCATCTGCGATTGCTGGGCGTCGGTCTTGTTGTCGGCGTTCAGCGTCTTCATCTCGTAGCCGGTCTGCTTCAGGAACAGTTCCAGCGCGCTCACCGAGCCGGTCTGGAACTCGTCCAGCAGGGTCGGCACCATATAGTAGACGATACCCTTGGACTGGGCGAATGCCGGCGTGAGCGTGGCAAAGGCCAGTGCAAGGATACCGAAGACAGCAAGAAGTATTCGCTTCATGTCGTTCGCTCCTCTTAAGCCGGACCCCTCTTTTGTCCCTCAGCCTGTCGGTCCGGCACCGGCAAGCGTCTCACCGGTGATCATGTTGATCACCGCGTCGGGACTTGTTTTATTGCGTGCGACATCGCCGGCCACGACGCCCTGGCGGATCACCACGATCCGGTCGGCGACCTGAAAAGCCTGCTGCATGATATGGGTGATGATGACGACGCCGATGCCCTGATTGGCCACCTGGCGGATCATGTCGAGACCGCGCCGCGTCTGTTCGACACCGAGGGCGGCGAACGGTTCGTCGAGCAGCACCAGCTTGCCGCCCCAGTGCACGAAGCGGTTGAGTTCGATGGCTTGCCGCTGGCCGCCCGAAAGGTGCTCGACATTGGCGCGCAGCGAGGGAATGCGGGTGCCGGCATTGGCCAGCGCCTTTCCGACGACGGCTTCCATGGCGCGCTCGTCAAGCACGGGAATGCCGAGAAACTTGCGGGTGATCTCGCGGCCCATGAAGAAATTGGCGACCACGTCGACGTTGGTGCACAGCGAGAGATCCTGGTAGACGGTCTCGATGCCGGCCGCCTTGGCCTCGGCCGGTGATTTGGCGAGGAATTCCTTGCCCTCGAACAGCATGCGGCCCGATGTCGGCTCCAGTCCGCCTGATATGATCTTCACCAGTGTCGATTTGCCGGCGCCGTTGTCGCCCAGCAGCGCCACGACCTCGCCCTTGCCGATCGAGAAGCTGATCCCCTTGAGCGCTTCGATCGCGCCATAGTTCTTGGTGACGTTGTCGAGCACCAGCAGGGGTTCACTCATGCCGCAATCTCCCTGCCTTTGAGAAGGTCGCGCTCGCGTTCGCGTTCGGCCGCGAACATCTGCCCGAAGCGAGGTGACAGAACCCCGGAAACCGCCAGGGCGGCGGCGCCGCGCAGCACGGAATGCTGTCCGCCGCGCGCGACCACGACCCTGGGCGTCGTGCGGTCCTTGCGGGCCGAGACGGAGTTGTGCAGGCCTGCGGCCGAACCAGCCAGCATTTCGAGCAGGTCGGTGGACGCCAGCCCGCCGAGGATGACCGTCTCCGGGTCGAACAGGTTCTCGATGACGGCGACGGCGTTGTGAAAGATCGGTGCGACTTCGGCCACCCAGTCGGCCTCGCTGCCGTTCCAGCGCCGGAGCGCCTCGAGCGACAAATATCTTTCGAGGCAGCCGCTGTTGCCGCACGGGCAGGCCTCGCCGCCGGGAATGACGGGAATGTGTCCGATCTCGCCGGCATTTCCCCAGGCGCCGCGCAAGGCGCTGCCGTCATGAACCATGACGCCGCCAAGGCCGACGCCGAAATAGAGATAGTAATATTCGGAAAACTGGGCGCCGAGGCCATAAAGGCGCTCGCCCATGGCGGCCGCGGCCATATCGGTTTCAAAGAAGGCCGGCAATCCGGTGGAGGCCGCCAGCCGTTCGCGCAGCGCGACATCCTTCCAGCCGGTCATGGTGGTCGGCCCCACGAAACTCATGGACTCCACGTCGAAGGGGCCAGGCAGGGCCATGCCGACGCCCAGCACCCGTCCGCCAGCCCGCAGTCTGGTCAATTCCACCACCATCGCCCCGATCAACTCGAAGGCGTGGTCCGGCGTCGCGTTCGGCGCTTCGCGGTAGATGCTCTCGATCACGTCGCCGCTCAGATTGATCAAGGCGGCGCTGATACCAAGCGGGGTGATGTGGATGCCGACGGCATAGCCGCCCTCGGGGTTGATCCGGAGCGTCGCCGGCGGCAGGCCGCGCCCCTTCGGCTCTTCGCGCAGCGACAGGATGTAGTCCTGATCTTCCAGTTCGCGAACGATGGTCGATACGGTCTGGACGGTGAGGCCGACGCGCCGGGCGATCTCGCCGCGCGCGATCGGCCCGTGCAGGCGGATGGACTCAAGCACGATGCGCCGGTTGTATGGCCGCCCGAACTCCTGATTGGTCCCCCGCAGTGCCATGCCTTGCGCCCCTTAGGAGAGGATAGCTTGGCACCGCTTATTTATTCAGTCAAATGGAATTCAAAAATAAATGATAGTGAAACACAAATCTTGGGAAGGCCGGGTATGGACGTACCCGGTTCAGGACCTGCCCACACGCCGCCCTGGCCGATTGCCGCCATGGCGAAACCTCTTCAATGGTGAGCGAACCCGCGACCGTTGATGACAAAGCATGGAGCAAAGATGATCGAATTGCCGTTTGCCCGCGACGAGTACCGACAGCGGCTTCGCAAGATCCGCACCGAGATGGCCAAGCGCGGTCTCGAGCTCCTTGTCGTCAACGACGTTGCCAACCAGCATTACATCACCGGCTATGACGGCTGGTCGTTCTACACGCCGCAGGTGGTGCTGGTTCCAATCGAGGAGGTCGAGCCGGTCTGGATCGGGCGCGCCATGGATGCGGCCGGCGGTCTTCTGACAGCCTGGATGAAACCGGAAAACGTGGTCGGCTTTCCGGAAGACCATGTCCAGCGAGGCGATCGCCATCCCATGGACTGGATTGCGAACTGGATTGTCGCCAGGGGCTGGGGGAGCCGCCATATCGGCATCGAACTCGAAGCCTATTATTTCTCCCCCAAGGCGCACGCCCGGCTTGTCGCCGGACTTCCCAATGCAAAATGGCACGATGCCGACCTGCTGGTGAACTGGATCCGCGCGGTCAAATCGGCGCCCGAGATCGCCTATTTGCGCAAGGCGTCGACGCTCGCCGAAGCGGCCGTCACGCGAGCCTTCGAGGTGATCGCGCCGGGCGTTCGCGAATGCGATGCCATCGCCGCCATCCAGGCGGCGCAGATCGCGGGCAGCCAGGATTTTGCCGGCGACATCACAGCGCTTCCGCCGACAATCCTCGGTGGCGAGAATGCCTCGGCGCCGCACATCATGTGGAGCGACAGGCGGTTCGGAGAAAACGAGACGATTGCGCTGGAACTTGCCGGCGTTTGCCGCCGCTATGCCGCCGGCCTCGCCAGGACCATGCAGCTTGGCAAGACGCCGACAAATGTCTCGGATACCGCCAAAGCGGTGATCGAGGGCATGGACGCGGTGCTCAACGCGGTCAGGCCGGGAACGACTGCCGAAGCGGTCGAAGCTGCCTGGCGCAAGGTCATCCAGCGCTACGGACTGAAGAAGGAATCGCGCATCGGCTACTCCATCGGCGTCGCCTATCCGCCGGATTGGGGCGAACACACGATCAGCCTCAGGCCGGGCGACAAGACGGTGCTTGAACCGGGCAACGTCGTTCATTCCATCCTTGGCATGTGGATGGACGGCTGGGGCATCGAGGTCAGCGAGACCATCCTGGTCACCGAAACCGGCCACGAGACCCTGACGAAGTTCCCGCGAGAGATCCATGTCAAATCCTGAGGGTTCGGCCACGGCGGGTGGTGTTGCGAAAACCGTGACGACCGATATCGACGCCGGAATTCTCGACCGGATGATCGAGGTCCGTCGCCATCTGCACCGCAATCCCGAGCTTTCGAACCAGGAGGCCGGCACGCAGCGTTACCTCAGGCAGATGCTGGTGGATCAGGGAATCGTCGACATTCGCGACGTCGCCGGCTTTGGCCTTGCCGTCGATATTGTCGGCGCCGGCAGGCCGTCAAATCGAAAGATCGCCATTCGCGCCGACATCGATGCCTTGCCGATCGAGGAGGAGTCCGGTGTCGATTATGCATCGACGAATCCAGGTGTGATGCATGCCTGCGGTCACGACGCCCATGCATCGATGGCTTTCGCGGTGGCCGCGCATCTTCACCAGTCGCGGGACAGTTTTGGCGGTACCGTTCGCCTGATCTTCCAGCCGGCGGAGGAGGACGAACCGTCGGGCGGCAAGCGGGTGGTGGAAGAGGGGCTTCTCGACGACATCGACGCCGCCATCTGCGTCCACGTCGATCCGTACACACCGACCGGCAAGATCGCCGTCGGCTCCGGTCCCTACACTCTGGCCTGTGACACGTTCGATGTGGCCGTCATCGGCTCGGCGGCACACGCGGCAAAACCGCATGAAGGCGTCGATGCGTTGGCCGTGGCTTGCTCCCTGGTGAGCGAATTGCAGAAGATCGTTTCGCGCGAGACCGATCCGTACGATCCGCTGGTGATTTCCGTCACGGCCATCAATGGCGGCAACGCATATAATGTCACCGCCGGCAGGGTCACGTTGAAAGGCACCATCCGCAGCGGCAGCGATGCAACCCGCGAGCGGGCCTGGCACCGCGTTCGTACGATAGCCGAGGGTATGGCGACGAGCCACGGCGCGCGTGTCGAGGTCGACATCCACAAGGGCGAACCCGGCGTCGTCAACGATGTCGAGATGACAGAGCTGATTGCCGCCAGCGCCAAGGCCTGCATCGGTGCCGACAACGTCCTCAACACGCCCGGATGGACGATCGCGGACGACTTTGGCTACTACAGCGAGAAACGTCCTTCGGTCTATTTTCGGCTGGGAATCCGGAACGAGGAGATCGGATCGGTCTTTCCGCTCCATCACGCCCGGTTTCGTGTCGACGAGGCCGCGTTGAAGGTCGGCGCGACCACCCTGGTTGCGGCAGCGACGGCGTTTCTGTCGACGGGAGCGCCTTAGTCAGCCATCATGATGGTCATCGGCGCATGGGGCAGGAGCCTGGGATCGCTTACAGATACTGGGCGACCTTCTTGCCGACCGTGAGGAAGCGCAAGGGATCGATCGCTTCGCCATTGTGGCGAACTTCGTAGTGCAGATGCGGGCCGGTCGAGCGGCCGCTGCTGCCGGTCTTGCCGATGACGGCGCCGGCGTCCAGTTTCTCGCCGACGGTCACGTCGATCTCGCTGAGATGCCCGTAACGTGTCGCAAAACCATTGCCATGGTCGACTTCAACCATGCGGCCATAGCCGCCGTTCCAGCCGGCCTTGGTGACGGTGCCGGGCGCCGTGACCTTTGCGGCCATGCCGATCGGCGCCCTGAAATCCATGCCGGAATGCAGTGCCGCGGTGCCGAGGATCGGGTCGGTGCGCACGCCGAACGGGCTGGTGACGGAGTGGCCCGGCGCGGGGTTGGTCAGCGGCAGCTGGCGCGCTTCTTTCTTGAGATGGTCGAGCGCGTCCAGCGCTTCGTCCAGCTCCTTGACCTTGCTGTCGAACATCATCGAACTGTCGAGCGGGATCAGCGGTCCGCCGACGTCGCTGTCGCCCTTGCCGAAGTCGCTGTCGACGGGCAGTCCGGCCGCCTCGAGCGCCTGGGTGATGGCATCGGCGCTCTTATAGGCATTGTCGGCAAGCGTGCTGATGCGGGTCAGTTGATCGCTCTCGATGGATTTCAACGACTGGTTGATCGAGACGAAGAGCTTGTCGGCACGATCGGCGGCTGAATCATTGGGCAGCGGATCGGAGCGGGTTGACCACAGCGAGAACGGCCTTGTGTCGCCGGCGCCGAGATCGGCGCTCAGGCTGGCGACCGCATAATTCCGCGCGGGCTCCTTGATGCTGCCGGTCGCTTCGGCGCGTTTGTCCGGCTTCGCAGCCGCTGCCGGATCTTCGGCCGGCGCTGCGCCGACTTCGCTCTCGGCGCGTTCGAGCAGCGGACCAAGGCGGCCATGACGCTGGCTCAACTGGCTCTGGCGTTCAAGCAGTTCGCTGACCTTGGTTTCCATCAGCTGCTGGTCGAGCAACTGGCGGCTGGTGATGCGGTCGACCTGGGCGCGAAGCGCCGAAATGCGATCTTCATAGGCTTGCTGCATGCGCGCCTGACGCGCCGTTGTGGCGCCGATCAAATCGTCGCGCAGCACGAGATAGGAGGTGGCCATGAGGTAGCCGACGGCAATGGCGGCCAGCGCCGAGCCGATAAAGGCCGCCAGCCACGGTCGGATCGTAAAATGCCTGATCTCGTTGCCCCGGGCGATGATGACCGTATGGGGCTCCTTACGCTTGCCGAAGACTGCGGACTGACCGGTTGCGTTCACGGGACCAAGCTTTCGTTTACGACACCACGACAGCTTGATTACACATTATTAGGGTTAACAAAGGCTTGCAGCGATAGCTTGCTCGCAGCGATTGCCCGCCAGGCGTGCGTAAGGTTGCAAGGGAACCTGGGCCAGCCTCGCCGGCAAACCTCAAAGCGCTCGAACGGCCTCGAGCACCTCTTCGGCATGGCCCTTGACGCGGACCTTGCGCCAGATCCTGGCGATCCGCCCGTCGCGGCCGATCAGGAACGTCGCGCGCTCGACGCCCATATACTTGCGGCCATACATCGATTTCTCGACCCACAGATGGTAGGCCTCGATCACCTTGCGCTCCTCGTCGGCGGCGAGGTCGATGGTGAGATTGTATTTCGACTTGAACTTGTCGTGCTTCTTGACGGGGTCGGGCGACAGGCCGATCACCACGGCGCCGGCCTTCTCGAACTCCGGCTTCAACTGCGAGAAGCTGATCGCCTCCTGCGTGCAGCTTGTTGTGTCGTCCTGCGGATAGAAATAGAGCACGATGGGCTTGCCGGACGATGCGGCAAGGCTGACCGATCCGCCGCCGTCCCGCGGCAGGTCAAATTGCGGCGCAAGATCGCCTACGTCGAGGTCAGCCATACCGATGCCCTTGTTTGAGGTTACGCGCGAAGCCACACCGATATAGTGTCGGACGGGGATTCGTCCACGATCGAGTTCGTACAACGGAAAATTGCGTGGATCAGGAGCGACCGCAGCACGAGAAGATCCGGTTCAGGCGTGATGAGATCACCGACCTGGGGACCTTTCCGTCCGCCTGCCGTGTGCCGCCGCTTGGTCAGGCGTCGATCGGACGCGGTTTTCGCATCCTGTCGCGACTGTTCGCCGGTCTGGTCGCTTTCGTGCTGCTGGCCGCCGTGCTCGTTTATCTGGTTGGCGCCTCCGGCATCGGAGCCGACCGGCTTCGCGCCGAGGCGGAAACGGCGCTTGAGAAACTGGCGGGCGTCGATGTCAATGTCGCGGTCGGGCCTGCCCGCATCACGCTCGACGGTTCGAGTTTCATCGCGCTTCAGGTCAGCGACGTCAGCTTGAAGACATCAGACGGCAAGCCGATGGCCGATGCCGGCCGCGTGCGCTTCGGCGTGCGTCTGTTCCCGCTGCTGTGGGGAGATGTGCGGCTGACCAGCGCCAGGATCTCGGATGCCCGCATCGTCGTGGCGGCGATGCCGTCAGGCGGCGACTGGACCGCCGGCCTGCGCAATGCGGACGGCCTCATCGATCCGGAGAAGCTGTCCGCCGCGGTGTTCGGAAACATCAACCACGCACTCGATGCCGTGCGGGAGGATTCGCTGCGTCGCATCGATCTTCGCAATGTCGAATTCGTGCTGCCCGAAACCGGAGCGATCAAGCTCGTCAAGATCACCGACGCCACCGTCGTGCAGTCGGGACCGGGCGGCATGCAGTTTTCCTCGAAGGCAGACATCGACGGCAGGACGCTTACGGTTGCCGCTACCGCCACCCGTGATATCGCGGCGCACCGGGTCACGGCGCTGGATGCGAGCGTCGATCTGGCCGACACCGGCGCGGCCGCTGCCGGCAAGTTGGGACCCGTCGCGTTGAAGCTGACGGGATCGGAAGGGTTCGGCGTGAACGCATCGCGGCTGACGGCCGCTTTGTCATCGACGGGCTCTGTCCTCGATCTCGGCACGCGAGGATTGCTGGCGGCGGACGTCGATATCAATGCGACGCTGGTTGCTGGCAGCAACAAGGTCCAGGTCGACAGATTGCTGCTGAAGACCGGCCGCTCGACATTCGATTTCGCCGGTTCGATCGGGCCGAAGCCGGCAAGCGGAGCGGTGGGTGAAGAGCCCTCCTATCGCTACGACCTGACCAGCGACGGATCGTCGCTTGCGCCTTCGGAGTCGCCCGAGCCGGCGCTCACCTTCCTCGCCCGGATCGCCGGTGTCTACAACACGGTGAGCCACAAACTGGTCGCAGAGCAGATCGCGCTTCGGTCCGCCGGCTCCGGCGAGGTGCTTGGCACCGCCGCCGTGGCGTTCGTCGACGGCAAAGTGCCGGGGATCAATCTGGCGTTCAACATCCACGACATGCAGGTCTCTCACGTCAAGCAGCTATGGCCGTGGTTTTCGGCGCGCAATGCCCGGCTCTGGGTGCTGGCCAATCTGTTCGGCGGCCGTGTCGTCGACGCCAACCTTCAGTTCCAGGTGGTGCCGGGCCGGCTCGGCAACGGCGTGCCGC
>NZ_RZRO01000161.1:0-8737 GCF_003997975.1 Mesorhizobium sp. M7A.F.Ca.US.005.03.1.1 | reverse complement strand
ACTTCTACGCCGCGGTTGATCGCATGGGCCTGGAGGGCATGGTGTCGAAGCGGCCTGACAGCGTTTATCGGTCAGGCGACACCGAAGCGTGGCTGAAAACCAAATGCTACGAGGAAGTCGACTTTGAGGTTGCAGGCGTGCAGCTAAAACCCGGTTCAGCTCCCCTCGCATTGATGGCGACCCGCGATGCGGAACGCCGCTACGTCGGATCAGCAAAACATCGCCCTGACCAAAGCCATGCGCGAACGCCTATGGGCCAAGGTGCAAGAGGGGAAAGGCACGCCGAAGGGAGCGGACAAGCCCGACGCCGAATGGATCAAACCTGGCCTTGTCGGACGCGTGAAGACCTTGAAGCGCGAGGACAAGCTGCGCCATGCGACTTTGCGAGCGATCCGCGAGGCGAAATTATGACACCGCAGCCGTATCGCCCCCTGTGGCAATCGAACTCACTGGCGAACGCGCAGCCTTGAAGCCCGTCCGAATGGCCATCGAGCAGGTCTGCCCTCCCGGCGTGCTGCCATCCGAGCAATGGTTGACGGGGCTACTATGGCCCAGAGCCGATCTATGAAGGCGAGGCATTGGCCAAGGCGATCATTGAGACCGTGGAGCGCCTGACGAAGTAAGCCCGCCGCTGAGGACACAATTACAGCGGCGGGCCTTGCACTTGCACCAGAGCTTGGATTTGAGGAGGGGAATCTCAACCAAGCACATTTCCAACTTCGATTTCAGAAACAGGTTCCAGCCTACGAAAAGATTTGATTGCGGGTGGCCCGCCACCGGGTCTCGGAGCCAGTGGCGGGCCTTGCTCGGCTGTTTCAAGGAGATTTCCTTGCCAAGCGCATTCCGAACTTCGACTGCGGACGCATGTTCCTCCAGGTCGGCGCAAGAGTTTATGCACCCGGTGGGCTTTAATGACCCTTAGCGCGATCCTGATATTCGTCCTGTCGCTTCGGCGGGTTGATCATGCGCTGTGTTCTCAGTTGGCCGGGCGTTTTGGCTTTGTCACGGAGGTAGATCCGTCGAGGAGATCGAGAAATGAGTGCAACGCCTTCACCATCATCCGTGCCCCGTTTTCGTTCAATGTGAAGGATCGCTTTCCCTCGTCAGTCAACAGCCCGACCAGGCAGACCCTAGGATTGTCACGGTCATCGATATCGATTGTGACGCCCGATACTCCTGGCAGCATTACGTCCTTTGGCTTCTTCGGCATCACAACAACCTTGACTCGTTCTCACTCCGTTCCCATTTTGGGCGGGCCTCGATCCTTGTCAATGAGACGACCGTAAATGTGTGGACGCGTTTTTGTAAAATCGACCATCCCGGACATGGTACGGCGCTTCGAGTTCGCGCACCCTGGCGACGTTGAGCGTTTGGGCAACGGGTTCCCGGTCTGGAATGGCGCGCCCAGCCTGACTTATCCAATCATTGTACGTGAAGAGCTTTCCACGAGCATGGCCGGTTTCGTTTCTGCGAAGTGGGGGCTGGTTCCCGGCTGGGCGCGCGATGGCGGCGGGCGGCCACCGCCTGTCAATGCGCGGTGCGAGACGATTGCCAGCAACGGCATGTTCCGAAAAGCATACGCCGCGCGCCGTTGCCTGGTGCCCGTCGACGGCTATTTCGAATGGCAAAAGCTCGATGTTTCGGGCAAGAAAAAGCAGCCTTACGCTATCGCCATGAAGGATGACGAGCCTTTTGCCATGGCTGGAGTATGGGAAGAATATGCCGACAAGGCCACCGGCGAGTTGATCCGGACCTTCGCTGTCGTCACCTGCGAGCCTAATACGTTGATGGCGACGATCCATGATCGCATGCCGGTTATTCTGGCGCCTGCCGATTACATGCGCTGGCTCGGCCCGGAACTGGATCCACGCGACCTTATGAAGCCATATCCTTCGGAACTGATGAAGATGTGGCCGATTGACAGGAAGGTCGGAAGCCCGCGAAACAACACGCCGGACCTCATTGACGAAATTGGCGTGGGACCAAACGACCTTTTCGACGTTTGAGCCTTTACAGTGAACGCTCGCGGTAGGAATATTGTCCTCAGGTGGGGCGACTCTCAAAAGGTGTCGCAATGGCTAGGTCAAAACCCTCAAAGCAGTTATCACAGGCTGAAATCGAGCGCTTCCTGGTGGCAGCGGAAGCGCTGCACCTAAGCATCATCAAGCCGTTCATATCACCACATTGCGACCACTACAGGCAGACGCGCGTCTTGCACGAGGTGCTGTTGAATACGGTGCGGCAAGTCACCGGGAAGGAAGTTGAGTTCATCCGGTGGAACACCACTGGACCGGTGCTGCCCCCCTAAGGCTGGGTAAGCGCCTGGCTGCCGGGGATCGATCAGGCCGAACCCGCAGAACTGACAATGCCAGCGATGCGGATAGCGACGGCATCAAGTCCGCCGTCGTAAATTCTCGTGAGGACGTGTTCCGCAGCTTCAGCCCGTTGGGCAGTGCAACCGCGAAGGTCGCCACCGCCCAACCTTGCCGGCCTGTTGGCGACGCAATCCCAAACTCCCCACAATCCGTCGCGCTCAATATGACAATAGAATCTGTGCTTGTGATTTTCCATGCAAGGTAAACTCCCCGCATCCCCATTGGGGTCCGATCTATCCAGGAAGGTGGTTAATGGGCCCGCGTTTGCCGATCGCACTTTAGGCTGGCCGCAGTGGTCCGTCGCCGCACGGTGGACTGCTCACTGCACCGGCCATTCTCCACGACACCAGCGCGCGTCAGACGGCTGCCGATGCGGAATCGGCGAGATGGGGGAACAGAGTTCAGACGCCGACGTTTTTTCCCCAGGTCACGCGATTTGCGCGTGTAGAACTAACGGAGGAAAAAATGAGCATCAAAATGCTTACGATGGGCGCGATGGCGCTCGCAGTGATGACGGGCTCAGCGCTGGCTGGCAGCAGCACCACTTCCGCGCTCGATGATCCTGCAAAGATGTCACCTTTCTTCACGGATGCCGGCATGAAAACCTTGAGGTCGGAAGCGGATTTCAAGACCGCATGGATGTCCATGAAACCGGATGAACAAAAGGCGGTGCTGAAAGACTGCGGCGACACCACGCTCAACAAGTCGCACGCGGATTTCTGTGCCATGGCAAAGAAGATGGGCGGCTGAGAATAACCGCTCTATAGGCGTAGTTCCCAAAATTTGGCCCGGCCGTCAGGCACGGGCCTGTTTCTGCGGGCCATTTCCTTGCGAGCCATGTTGCTATCGTCAATCATCGGGACTGGCAGATATGCATTCGTTTCTAGCCACTCCCTCAGCACGATCTGAATGATACCGGCCGATGTTCATCTCGGCGGCGAGGGAGTTCAATGCGTCCTGTGTTGCTGGCTCTGGCGGGAGGCCGGCGACGTTCCGGAGCATCAACGCAGCGCGCCGAAGGATGATCTGAAGATTCGCCCGAAACATGTCGGCTATGCCATCGGCTGCAATCTCAAGTTCTTTGACAAAGGCCCATTCCGAAGCGACCTCGCCGAGCAGTACACAGCAATTCAATTAGACAACGGGGTATCGAGGAACGCGGGAAAATCATCTTGGCTGGATCCGCACTAGGGGGCCACGGTTCTCGCGGGCGGGCTTCAATGGACGAAAGACATGAGATGCACCTTGCTGAACTTTCGAAATACGCTGTCCAGGGGACCGCGAAGCCGTGGACCTCAACTCTGTCATTGAACGCGTAACTGCGAGGGTTATCCACAGGTCGCCAAGATTGGTAAAACGCTCCGAGCTTCGTTAAGGTCTCGTTAACACTCTGAGAGCATCGTTTGCGTGGGTTCGGTTCGTCTGAACCCCTAATCGCCTACGAAGCCCGCTGCCTAACCCCAAGCCCCCCGCCCAGGCAGCGGGCTTACTTTTCCAAAGAGAGCCACGTTAGCAGACAGCGCTCACCGGCGGAGCCGTTCGCCAAAGGCTTGGCGGAACTGCGAGAGCTTAGCAGCCGGCATCGCTGCCCAATCATGTGCGCGGAAGCCGTCTGGTGGCGGTGCCACCGCCGCATTATTTCCGACTACCTGCTCGGAGAAGGCTGACGCGTCATGCATACTCTTGGGCCGGTCATGCCGAGGAGGCCAGCCTGACGCCAGGCGCTGTGTGCGCGATGATGGAACGATCGTTTATCCCGGGGAGCATCTCCTCGGGACGCAAGCATGGATCATTGCAAGATCGCGGCCATGGCGATCGCCAGGCGTTGAAAAGCCTTCCGCGCCGGGCACAGGGTGGCGGAACAAGCTGTGACCTCGAAGGTTGGGCCACGCAGACAGCTTCTAAGGCACGCGCATGGCGTTGGACAGAGACGGGGCGAAACTAGCGGCCGGATTGTCCGTCGCTGCATTAGCGGCACTAGCGGGATACAACGCCATCCGCGCCAAACGTGCGATCGCCAGCCTGACATGCGGACGTATGATGGCAATTGATGGTCTGCGCCTGCATTTTATCGAAGCCGGAACCGGCATGCCGCTGCTTCTCCTGCATGGCAATGGATCCATGGCGGAGGATTTCAAGTCGAGCGGCGTCTTCGATGAGGCGGCAAAGACCTACCGGGTGCTCGCATTTGACCGTCCCGGCTTTGGGCGAAGCTCACGTTCGCGCACCCGGCGCTGGTCCGCTTGCGACCAAGCCGACCTCATACATGCCGCCGCCGGCAGATTGGGTATTAAGAAATATCTCGTCCTTGGACATTCCTGGGGAGCCTGGATCGCCCTCGAGTTGGCGCGCAGGCATCCTTCATCGGTCGCCGGCATTGTGCTTGTCTCAGGCTATTACTATCCGCCACCGCGGCTGGATCTTGCACTGGCCGCACTCCCGGCATTGCCGGTGATCGGAACGGGGTTTCGCCACACCTTGTTGCCGCTGCTTGTGAGGCTGGCCTGGCCTTGGGCAATGGAAAAGATATTTCGACCCGCTATGATCGCCAGCGACTTCGCCGCATCCGCCAAGGATGCCGCCAGCCGCCCTTCCCAACTGCGGGCGGTTTGTTCGGAGTCAGCATCTATGCTGGCCGCGGCCCTGTCGGAGAAGGCCAGCTATAAGGACATTTCCGTACCGACCGGCATCCTGGCGGGATCTGGAGACCGGTTGTTCGATGCGGAACGGAATGCACGGCGCCTGCATGGCGAAGTTGGTGGGTCTCTCCTCGAGGTGATTCCGGGCGCTGGCCATATGGTTCATCAGAGCGCCCCGCAGGCAGTAGTCGGTATGGTGCACACGATTTCAGCACGGCACGCCCTTTCCCAATCGAACCGTCGGCAGCGACGTAAGCTGCGTGCCGACGAGTTCAAGCCAGGTCCGGCTCCGCAAATGTTCCAGGCGGGCGACAAGTGACGCCGCTTGCACCAGATCGTCGTTCAAACGAGCTTTCCAAATGAGCGACCAACGTCCAGCCAACACGCAGTCGGTGCTCCACCAGAACATAGAGGCACTGGTCGAGCACAGGCGACAACAGGAGGAGCACCAAAGCGTTCAGGTGCGGATTGCCGGCGCTATTTCGCGCTTCGCGGGGAGCATGATTTTCGTCTATCTGCATCTCGCAATCCTCGTGGCCTGGATCCTTGCAAACCTAGGCGCGATACCAGCCATCCCAGCTTGGGACCCAACTTTCGTGATCCTGGCCATGGTCGCTTCCGTCGAGGCAATCTTCCTGTCTACCTTCGTGCTGATCAATCAGAACAGAATGGCCGAACACAGCGAGCGCCGAGCGGAACTGGATTTGCAGATCAGCCTCCTTAACGAACATGAAACCACGCGGCTGATCGAGATGGTGGCTGCCTTGGCGGTGCGTCTGAATGTCTCCACCCCGGCCGACAAAGAGCTGCGGCAACTGGCAGAGAATGTCGATCCCCGAAAGGTGATGACCCAAATCCAGCAGGCTTCTGAAGATCAGCAGGAAGCTTGATCAAAGCGACCGCGCCGGCAAGCCGCCGCAGCGTACCAACCCGACACGAGCTTACAGCGAGAAACCATTCGCGCGGCTGCTGTAGGCCTGCAATCGTCCTCATCGTCTGGCACTTGGCTGTCGAAGCACCAAGCCCGTCTTGGCGTTGTCCAAGGCGACCTCAGGACGTCAATCGATCGCGGCAGCGTATCAGCGGCGATAGCGAGGTACACTGGGGAGCCGAAGGTGTTCCCAACAGCATAATATGATCACCAAGCCCTTCTTTCTGCCGCAGATCATAACGGCCGTACCTCAACTCTTAAATGCTCAGCAAGGTCCAGAAACTCACATCCAGGATTCGGATCTTGGCCCGAGCTGCTGACTGGATCGCACGCCGGCAAGTCTTACATGCCGTATCCTGCGCCGTGCTTCTGGCTCTTGGCCAATTATTTTCGCCTCACCAAAACTCCCGGAACATTCTGTCCATCCTGCGTTGGGCCGCGCCGGACAATCCCTCTTGCACAATCGCCTGTTGCCCGGCATCGGAAGCTGGATCCCCACAGCTTCAGCCCGCCTCGGCTCCCCACCCGAGGCGGGCGGCGCGGAGTTGATGCAAGCATAGAGACGCCTTCACCCCATCAGAGCTGGCCGTACTGAGCCGCGTTTTGGCGCGCAGCAACCCCAAAAAACGAGACCGAAACCAAGAGAGAACGGAGTGCATCGCGCATCCTGGCTTACTACCAAGCTGGGATAACGGACGAGGACAAACTCGAACAGCTTTCTCGACAATCCCTCGCGTGGTTATCGTCATTTCGGCAATTCAGCATGTGCACATACTAACTCCGGCGGACGGGCCACCGCGCGGCATGGCCCGACGCACAGAGCGTTCTGCCGGCGTCGAGCGTGATTCAAGGTGACAGAATCACAGCCGCCAGTTCTTAGGGCAGCTAGGAAGCAATGCATCAACGCCGCACCGGCTGCCCCGTCCTGGAACACTTTAATGCGCGCCGCCAGGAACGGGGTCGCCGTGCTGACGTTCTTCTGGGGACAAGGTGAGATTTCAGTGAACAGGCATATTTCGCGGACGGATGTCGAACAAATCGATCACACGGATGACAGCGGGTTTACGATAGAGCACGGCGTCCCGCCATCTTCAGCTATCGCGGCAGCGCTGGCCGGTGGGCTGGAGGCCAGCCGGCACAAGCACATTATCCATATAACTGCCTCGGAACGCAGCGCCGACGAGATCGTCGGGGCTTTGCGTCAGTTCCTGCCGCACGCGGAGATCATCTTGCTGCCGTCCTGGGATTGCCTGCCTTACGACAGGGTGTGGCCCACACGCGCCAATATGGGGCGGAGGCTTCGTGCGTTGTGTCACATGGCAACGAAGCCCGATCGTGCGCGCATCGCTGTAATGTCGATCGAAGCCAGTCTGCAGCGGGTGCCGCCCGCCCAGGTCATTGCTGGCGGTTTCGCAATTCTGGAGGTGGGACAAAAGTTCGACCGGGATGATTTCAGAACAAGGTCCGAAGCTTTTGGCTATGTCGTCGACGAGAGGGTCGACGAACCGGGTGAAATAGCTTTTCGGGGCGATCTCATGGACATCTTCCCCGCTGGCGCGGAGGACCCCGTTCGCGTCGTCCTTGGCCCAGACAGCTGCATTCGAGAGCTCAAGACCTACGATCCGATCAGTCAGCTCAGCGACCAGGTTCGAGACTCGATTGCTGTCGGACCGGCATCCGAGCTGATGTTTAAAGCTGGTGATCATCCTGAGCTGACAGCGATGCGCGCGACGTCGATGGAAGAGCGCCTGGTCGCATTATATGGCGCGATGCCATCTGTCTTCGACAGTGCGTCGAGCGCCTCAATCTCCTTCCTTGAAGGGATCGACGGGCAGCCGCTCGACAAAATTCTGGACCTGATCGAGGATGCACGCCGTGCCAGGCAGGAGGCTGCCGGGCGCGAGAAACCTTTGCCGGAACAATTTTACCTGTCGCGTGAAGAGTGGGATGCTTCCGTGCGCAACCGCTCCACGAGACTTGCCGTTTCTGCCGAGCGAGTTCCCAAATTCTTTCGCCAGGCCAGGCCCGGGTACGAAATCGCTGAATTCGTGACAAGGCAGACAAGCGCCGGGGCCAGGGTGGTGTTGACCGGCGATGCCTCTGAACTGCAGCGAGCAGATCGCTTGCTCAATAGAAAGCTAGGCCGGCGGGCTGAGGAAGCGGTCGACTTACCGCAAATACTTTCGGCCGCGAGAGGCTCTCTTCTCAAGGCTGGCTTCGGCCTCGATGAAGGGTTTGTCGACGCGCAATCCGGTATCGCGATGGTCGCCGCAGCCGACCTGTTTGGCCCTGCGTTGAAGGCGGATGCCGGCATGGCCGCAAGCATACTCGAACCCGAGTTGCGCATCGGCGACGTCGTCGTCCATGAAGACCATGGCCTGGGCGTGCTCGCGGCGGTCGAACAGGTCAACTTGGCTGGTCAGCACCAGGATGTTGTCAGGCTGGAATATCATGGCGGGGCTTCCTTGCTGGTTCCGGTCGACGACTTTGGGAAAATATGGCGCTACGGCTCGGAACCGGAGGCAGTGTCGCTCGATCGCCTCAACGGCGAGGGCTGGCCCAAGCGACGCGAGGCTGCGTTGCGCGAGATCGACAGGCTGGCCAAGCGCCTGGTGGGCCTTGCCGAGATGAGGTCCAGCCAGCCCGCCGAGATCATCAAGCCCTCCCGCGCGGACTTGGCCCGTTTTGCGGCGAAATTTCCCTATACCGAGACTCCTGACCAGGCCGCCGCCATCCGCGCTGTGCTCGACGACCTTTCCTCGGGGAGAACAATGAACCGGCTCGTCTGCGGT
>NZ_RZRO01000160.1:0-9153 GCF_003997975.1 Mesorhizobium sp. M7A.F.Ca.US.005.03.1.1 | reverse complement strand
GTCTGCGGGCGGCTGGACTTGCTTGCCTGCCGGTTCGTCGGGAGCCTTGTTGGGCGCAGGCTCGGCTGGCGGCGCCGGCACAGGCTCGGCTGTTGGAGCGGGCTGTTTCTTCGTCGACAGTTCAGCCGGTGGCGTGGATTCTGGAACGGGAGTTGACTCAGACGCCGGAGCTGCCTCTTTTGGCTGCTCCTGCGGTTTTGGAGTAGGCTGTGGTTCGGTCGCTGGAGGTGGAGCAGCGTTTTCGGACGGAGCCTGTTGCCTTAGCGCGCAGGCTTCGGCGGACTCGCCCTCCTTACATTTCAACTTGATAAAAATCGGCGTTGCGGATTCGGCGAACCGTCCAGCGCTGAATGCTGCGCTGAGCGGCGCCCCTAACGGCACCGAGGCGATGAGCAACCCGAGTGCGGTGCTGGCCAAAATCTTTGGTCGGCGTGTCATTTGAATCTCCGTGATGTGTCCCCTCGCTATGCAAACTGGCCACTGCCACGTTGGTTCCCCGAAGCCAAAGAAGCAGGGCATCACTGAAGCGGAAGCTCGCGAGCTTGTCAGCTTATTGTGCCGCGCCAAATGGTCGTAGCTCATGCGGGAAGCCCGGCTGTCAATTCGCAAGCCCTGAATCTCAAACTGACCTGTACGGGCGGGCCGCCATTGTTGACTCAGCCTATGCCAAACGCGTAAGTCCCGGTTCGCGCACGACGTCCAGGGCGCAGCTTTTCAACTTTGAAGGTATCAAAATGGACGACAAATATGCCAATGCGCGAGAGCACTTTTTCGCGGCAATTCGCACACTAGCAGCCTCTACCGACGCCATACAAACGCGATTGATCGACGCAAATGTGAACATTCTGCACGTTACCATCGATGAATTCGATGGTGACCGGGAGCTCAAGTTCAAGTTCGCAAAGATACTGGATCTTCTGGCGATCGATCAGGACGATATGGGGGTCGTGGCTGTTGAGACAGCTGCGCACATGACTGACTTTGAAGCCGTCAAAGTCGCGGACCTGATTTGCGATTTTTACTACGAGCTCACGTAATAGTCGGCCCGGCAGCCCCGTCTTCGACTAGCGAGGCGTCGGATATTTGCCGACCAGACGCTAGGAGCGGCTGAGATCAATCCGACTGATCACAATGGTCTTGCCCGTCGCCGGATCCTTATCGATCGTCGTTAGGCGCATCCCATTGTCACCAACTTTTTCCAGCCTCAGCTGGGCCGTACGGTCGCCATTGACTTCCTTTGCCCAATGGATGCCTAGAACCAGTGCGTTGCCTGATCGACCGCCACTGAGGCCAGCCGGACCGGTGCTCGATCCGGTGTATATGCCCGTATAGGTTTTGCCATTCGTCTTCACGTCGGCGCCGATCGCCCGCGAGAAGACCACGTAACCTGTACACTTGCCGTTAAGCGCCAATGAGCTTTCAGTCGCGTCAGATGCAAATTTGCAGTTGATTTTGATGGGTTGGGAATCAGCGTCGACCTTGACCGTGCCCTTGCCAACCCAGCTGCCGGCAAACGATTTCAGAAAGGCGCCGTCAGCGGCCTGAGCAGGCGCTGTAATGCAAAGCACTGCTGCGGCCAACCATCCAATGGATTTTGTCATGATAAAGTCCTTCAATTCGACGCAGGCGCGAATACGATCAGAGCGCGGGCGCGATGCAGATTTGAGTTCTGTCGATTATGCGTCTAGGCGCTGGCAACTGCCTTCTCTATCTCGTGGGCCGAATGGCCGGTGAGATCCTTGGCGATTTCGCCAATCAGAACGTCCGATAATTTCTGATGATAGTGCTTGCGCAGTTCGCCAAGCGTTCGAGGAGCGGCGATGATGATCAGATTGGCGATTTCTCCGCCGAGGACGTGTCGGTTGAGCAGTTCGGCGGTTCCGGCCGCAAAATTGTCCTCCTCGATTTGACTGTTGTCCGGATTGGCGGAGCTGCTCTGATGACGCGCACCGGATCCCTTGTTCTCGTTTGCGACGTCTTCCACGACCGAGGCCGTCAGCTTTGGATTGGCTTCGTCTCCTGAATTGCGGAACAGATTGAGCCTTTCGCCATCGGCCACAGCAACGGTCGCACCTTTAGGAATATCCATGTGTGAATGTTCTCCGAGATTGCGCCAGCCCTAGCTATTCGGTTGGGGCCTGCTGACGTCAGTCTTAACGCCCCAAGCCGCCAATGGATGCTTTGATCTGAGCCTTTCGTCGACGCCCGGCCGACTAAGGGCCGCGCCGACCGCCTACATGCCCCCAAACGGTGGCGCCTCATTGTGAGATCGGCGTCAGGTGCCTGACGTTGGACGGATAGGCCGCGTTACATGTTGCGCTGGAACGAATGTCGTCGCGCCCCGTTCGCTGAGAGATGGTGGGATAGGGGTGACGCGATGCACGACGCTTTTTTCAGGGTTCCAGTAACGATCGAGTTGCCAAATGGAGAACTCCGCAGGTTGTCCAGTGCTTCCGAGGCTGCCATCTTGCTGATGGAGAAGTGGCCGGACGAGCACGGATCAATATACCGAGACGCGTTGCAGGCCTGTACCGGCTCACTGACTTCGGACGACGAGGTGGAAAATGCCCGGCAGGCGTTTTTGGCGGCTGCAGAGGAGGCAGGGCTGACCGTGCAAGGCGTGCATTACAATGAGGACACCCCATCGCCGCGTTCGATAGAACAGCCGAAATCGTCATACATCGCCGATGAGAAGCGACGGGATCGTGGGCATAGGGAGGAGCAAGAAGACTTTCTCATCCGTTTCCTGGCGCGCGAAACCGGGATTACGGAAGCCCAGGCACGCGAGCTGATCGATATGGTCGGTACTGATCGTGGATCATTGCTGCGAGAGGCGAGAATATTGAAGGCGCGGCGCTGAGACGCCGGAATCTGGCAATGTTCCGGAACGAGTGCGCCGCCTAGGCTGATGATGGGGGGACGCCCTAGGTAGGTAGGGTGGCGTTCAGTGCCTGACGATGTCGTCCTGCTGTACTTAGTCGTTTGATGTTGAACGCCGAGGTTCCCTCCGCAGGTCGAAACGCGTTGCGCTCGCAGTCCGTCAGGATGCCTCAACGATGGCCAGAAAGCCGTTCATTGACGGAAATGCCATTATACCGGCAGTGAATTTATCGTCCTTTGTAAAGGGTGCGCCAGCTTTCGCTCGAGCAGGCTTGACCGGACCCGCATCGCCACCTTGGCGCGAGGACCAAGTTTGATTTGGGACCGCGGGCGATCCAGCACATGTCGGGATTGCGGCGCCAAGACTGGGCATAGGATCTGCGATTTTTCCCAGCGCTGATGTTCGGCACCTTCGTTAATGTGACCGGCCGCAAGCAGGCGGAAGAAGCCGCGAGCTTCTGGCCTGCGAAATGAGCCATCGCGTCAAGAACCTGCTGACCATAGACTCCGGCCTTACTGCCATTAGCTCGCGTTCGACGACGACGACCAATGACCTGGCGCGCGAGCTTACACAGCGGTTGACTGCCTTGGGGCGAGCCCATCATCTGGTGGCGGCCGGTGCCCGGCCAGACTGAGGCCGCCTCTGCGCTGCTTGCGACCTACTTACGGTACTGCTTGCGCCTTATGACGATCTGGGGGCGTTTAGCGGCCGCATCAGGGTGTCGGTGCGAAGGATGAGTGTTGGTGAATCATCGGCAACTATCCTGGCGCTTATCATTCATGAACTTGCAACCAACTCTCTCAAATACGGCGCCTTGTCGGCGGAAGCAGGCACGCTGGATGTATCGTGCTCGGCGCAAGATGACGCCGTCACCATCGTCTGGACAGAAAGTGGCGGACCGCTCGTTGAGACACCTGCAGATCCGCCCGGCTACGGAAGCAGATTGGTCGAGCGTAGCGTAACCGGGCATCTGCGTGGCTCGATCGCTTACGATTGGGCAAAGCAGGGCCTGATCGTCACGCTGAAAATCCAGCCGCAGCGCCTCACACAATAACCGCGCGCTCGCCTTCAAAGGCCGAAGCTGGTGATCGAGCCCACGCCATGGAGGCGGAAGAACTGGCAGGGCGGCCATGTCAAGTTGAGACCAAGTCGCGTAAACTTGCCGCTATGGCTGCGTTGTCATACGGCTTGGCATAAAACAGGCTGCCTTTCGGAAGGTCCGTGACCGACACCGCGCGATGGCCTGACGTCGCTACAATCCTGATGGGTGGCCAGCGGTCGCGTACAGCAGCAGAAAGCTTTACGCCATCCACGCTACCTGGCATGTCGACGTCAGTGAACATGAGCTGGATCTGGGCATTGGTTTCGAGCAAGTCAATTGCCTCATCGGCATTGGCAGCCTCCAATACCTCGAAACCCTCGCCGAGCAGGAAATCCGCGATGTCCATGCGGATTAGCGGCTCGTCCTCGACAACCAACACGCAGATGCTAGGTGGCACTAGACCCTCCTGCCAAAATGATGCTGGCGGTCCACAACTCTGTTGCGCCCAGATCGATCCACAAAAACTTGCAATCCAAGCATTCAGCGCCAAGAGTCGAAGTTCGCGGCCTACTAGCGTGGACGGGCAAGGGATTTGGGCAATGTGATGCTTCGCGTCCGAACCCGCCTGACCCAGGCGGGCTTTTTATTGGCTGTCGCTATGAACGCGGTCAATTCCCTTCGACCCGAGCAAACCACGGATCTAAAAGTGAAGCCGATCGCCGGCCCCAGCACGGCATGGATTTGCGCCAAGACGGCGTAGCATGCGAGTTCGTGGTTCGGGGATGGGGACAGTCCCTTTTCTCCACTTTGCTCGCGATCGTGGTTCTCGATGGACCCTCGGGAAACGCCTCAGCGCCGTCGCCGCTTCCGTCTGGCTGATTCCAAGGCCGTTGCGCCAAGCTTTAAATTCTTCAGAAGTCAGCACATTCTCCACTCAAGAGGTGAGGGCTTCCCCCTTCGGTAAGGCCGGTTTCCAGGCTCCCTGTGACCTTTATCTGAAGTAAAGCCAAGCTTAACGGCCCGACCTTTATCCTCAGCTTCCACAGACCGAAGTCTATGGCTCGAGCAGGGCAGCGCCGTACTTGGCCCATAGCCGGTCGCAGTCAATCAACCTAAGGCTTGGTGTGCCAGATTCCCCATAGAAGACCATTGCGGCCCGGGCGTCATATCCGAGCACTGAGGCTTTTGCGACGAACTGGATTGCCTCTCCGAGGCGGGCGATGGGGAATTTGGCCTCCGTTTTGTTGTTGAGGTCGAACGCTCCAAGAATTTCCGCGTTGGCATTCCTGGACGACAGTGCCTCGGTCTCAGGCGCACTGCCCAACGCAAGCAGCATCATATTAGCCTTCACTAATATACAACTACGCACCATACGTTTTGTTCCGTAGACAATGCAGCCACGCAGACGAAAAAGATCACTCATACGCACGCAGAGTTGCCGCCAAATAGGTGACTTCGTCGACGAATTCATGACCCCAAACGTCATGCAGGCGGTGCGACAATAATTGACCGCTCGGCGCAGGGACGGGTTGCTTGAGTGATTCGCTGACCTCGGTCGGCCTGACTATTCGAGCCGGAATTCAACCAAACGCGCATCACCCTCATTGATGAGGCCGCTGTCGACTGCAGCTTCGAACGCCTTCGCAAAATACTCATCATCCGAGGCTTGGTGAACTTGGCCTGCAAGATCGATTGGCAGTGCGCCGATCACCCGACCAGTTGCCTTCTCGATAACCGTGACGGTCCGCTGCATCGATCAGGGTTTGTTGACGGTGTCGTCAACTGCGTTCGCCGTCGACTTGACGTCCCTACCGACGCCTCGGACGGTATTAGCGCAAGCGGAAAGAGCCAGGGCGCAGGCAAGAATAGCGATGGGGGCAAGGTGTAACAGTTTCACGGCGATGTCTCCTCTTCATGACGTAACCCACGAATGCCCATCGAGTTCCAATCATGCTTGTTCCCGCAAACGCCCCGCGATTTAGAAAAGTGCACAGCGTGCGACGAGATCTCCGGCTTATTCGACGGTGCAGGGCGGCGACGCGCGGATTTCGAGGCCGAGGGTGGTCATAATGTAGGTAAGAGACTGCCCGCTAATGTTGCGCGAGGCCCTGATTACATGGTGTCAATTGCATCCAAGGTTCAGGCGTATTGCAGTTCTGGCTTCGTCTCGGTACCGTTGATCATTCCGGCGCTAGCGTAGTTTCGGGGCTCTGCGTCTCCTCGACATCGGGCGGATAGTCGAAGTCTGCGGCCGGATTGTCCGCGCCGCTCAGAGGAACTGGACCGGCACGCCGGGACTGAGAAGCTTGCCAAGTTCTCCAGCATCCCAATTGGTCAGGCGTACACAGCCATGGGAGCCGGTCTTGTCAATACGGGCGGGCTCGGGGGTCCCGTGAATACCGAAGCTCGGTTCAGACAAGTCGATCCACACCGTGCCGACGGGGCCATTGGGACCGGGCGGAAGGGTCAGGACCTTGTCGTTGTTGCCCTGTTTGAAATTGAGCTTGGGATTGTAGGTGTAGCTCGGGTTCGTGACCACCGCCCTTACTGTATGCATGCCGGACGGGGATGGGTTCTCCTCGCTGCCAATTGTGGCCGGAAAGGCCGCCAGGAGTGAGCCGTCTTCCGCATAGGCGCGAACCTGGCCTTCGGCCTTGTCTACTTCCAGTCTGGCGGCCGTTCCGCGCTTCCCCGAACCTAGATCGGCCACCGAAATCGTTTCTCCCTCGGCGAAGGTCGCGCCAGGATTGAGTGCCTTCAGAAAATCCTCGTCCATGTGGAAACGCTCGGCCATGGCCTCGCTTGGACGGGCGTAGCCGAGGTATTTCATCTCCGCCATTTTGGCGTAGTCTTTCGGAATGGCACCCACCACCGTGGAAAGGTCGTCCGCCGTGACGACGTAGCTGCCGATAACCTGCTTGTCCGCGTCTATGGCGGCGATGACCTTGAGTCCAATCTTTCCGTCGACCGGGAGGCCACGCATCACTTCAAAGGCTGCGATGGCGTGCCGCAGGTTGCCGCCATCAAGACCGTCGATAACTCCTGGCGACGCCCCCGCCCGGTCGAGCAATACCTGCAACCGAACTATGGACGGCGAGGGCGCGTCTGCCGCAGGGGCTTGCGTAAACTCCGTCGAAGGGGCGGCGGCACCGACATTGAACGTGCTGCCGGTGGTCAGCGGATCGATCTTCGAATCGGGGGGCGCATACGTCGGCGAAATTGCATCGAGGGGCGCTGCGTTGACGGTATCGGGGGTAAGCAATGACGCGGCGTGAGCTGGTGAGATGACCAACGTTGCCGTGCCAGCGCCAAGTGCCGTGCTGAAGGTGAGTACAAGTAGACCGAGGCCGCGTCGCATGTGGGGTGTGTCTCCTGGCAGCGAAAAGAGGCCGCAAGCGACATTCTGCCGGATTGGTTACTGGTCTCTTAACATCGATGTCCAATTCAACTCACTGTGCCTGCAGACCTGCTAGGGGAACTTAGCGCCGTGACGCCCTGGGTTCCGAATTTGTTCAGAAAGCATCCGATCCGCCACGGAGGAGCCAGAAGACTCTGATCCGTCTCCTTGCACGCGAACCCGGATTACCGAAGCTCGGACGCGAGAGCTGATTAACATGACGGTACCGATCGTGGATCAAGCTGGGAGACGCCCGACTAAAAGGCGCAGCGGAATTCCCGACGTTACAGAAGCAATACGCCGTTGGTCTACAGGCCAGGGCAAAGGGTCTGCCAAGCCCCGGTCTTGGTGTTCTGTCCCATGATGCCGCCGCGGTGCTGCGTCTTAGCCCGTTGAGGCTCCGGCCAAGGAGCAGGGATGGGGACGGAAAATCTCATTCTAGACCTGACCAAGATGCGGACTATTAGTTGCTACCTGCTTGGCTGAATACAACCGAGCCGTCGTCCTTGCGAACCTCGACCGCTACAATACCGTCTGAGTTTCGTGCGGAAAAATTGGCAAGCGCGTTATCCCGTGCAGCCTTCTCGGTCTCGAACGACGCTTTCTCGACAATGCCTTGCTTGCCGTACCAGATCACCGTGTAAGCCAACGTTTCGGCGTCCTTCTCTGCTTTAGTTTTCTTCGCGCGCTCGCAACGGTGTCGAAAGGGACCGGTTGAGACATTACGCCTTGGGCAGGATATTACAAATCCACAGATCTGACGTATCTCGGCGAGGAAAGTTCGAACCGAGAGGTGGGAAACGCCATCCCGATCTCGCGTGTGCCTTGATGCCCTGCCGCCTCCAGATTGACGGCATCGACATTGTAGGAAGCCCGGCAGTAGCGACATTGTCCGACTAGCGGCCGGTATTTGGCCGCTTTAATTGCTTAGTCAGACGTTGAGTCTCTCCGCACCAAGGCCACTCGATCGTCCCTGAGAAACCACGGTGTGTATGCAGAAGGCACAAGGACATCATGCCTATTTTTTCAGTGAGGCACTCGACTGTCTATCGTTACAGCCGACCTGTAAGGTTTGGCGAACACCGGCTGATATTCAGGCCGCGCGACAGCTTCGACCAGAGACTTCTAGACCACGCCATGGTCATTGATCCCGAGCCGAAAGAGCTCCGTTGGATCCACGACGTTTTTGGAAACTGCGTTGCCGTGCTCGATTTCAAGGGGGCAGCTAAAGCACTGCACTTCGAAACAGCCATTCGGCTTGATCATACGCCTCAGCACGCGCCCGATTTTCGCATCGACGAAGCAGCACTCAGCTATCCGTTTTCATACGAATCTGACGAAGCAACCGACCTTTCCCAGACCATCGAGCGCCATCATCCCGACGAAGGGGACGAGATTGGAAAATGGGCACGACAATTCTTGAGTGCCGGTGGCAAGACAGAGACGGGCACACTGTTGATGACACTCTGCTATGCCATCCACGAAAGCTTTGTGTATTCCCGTCGAACGGAACCCGGGACACAACCGCCTCTTGTCACGCTACATCTGCGGCGAGGCACATGCCGTGACTTCGCACTGTTCATGATGGAAGCTGTTCGATCGCTTGGTTTCGCTGCGCGTTTCGTGACCGGATATATCTACGTTCCAACCCGAGACAAGTTGGAGGTACGAGGTGGAGGATCGACCCACGCCTGGTGCCAGGTCTATTTGCCTGGAGCCGGTTGGGTCGAGTTCGATCCGACCAATGGCATTGTCGGTAATCGGGAACTGATCAGGGTGGCAGTCGCTCGACACCCGCGACAGGCGATCCCTCTTTCCGGCAGCTACTCGGGA
>NZ_RZRO01000015.1:69909-88562 GCF_003997975.1 Mesorhizobium sp. M7A.F.Ca.US.005.03.1.1 | reverse complement strand
ATCAGGCGGATACCGACCACGGCAACGAAGGTGGAGCGCCAGCCGACCGCTTCGCCAAGTGCGGTTCCGGCGGGAACACCCAGGATGTTGGACAGCGTCAGCCCGGCGAACATCAGCGCGATAGCGCTGGCGCGCTTGTTGCGCGGCACCAGGCTGGCGGCAACGACCGAGCCGATGCCGAAGAAGGCGCCGTGGCCGAAAGCGGTGAAGACGCGCGCGGCCATCAGCGTCCAGTAGTTGGGCGAGATGGCGCAAAACAGATTGCCGACGACGAACAGCACGGCCAGCCCGACCAGCACCGGCTTGCGCGGCAAATGCGCAGTGGCCATGGCGACGATCGGGGCGCCGAAGACGACGCCCAGCGCATATCCGGTAACCAGCAGGCCCGCCGCGGGGATCGACACGCCGAGGTCGGCGGCGACCTCAGGCAGCAAGCCCATGATGACGAATTCGGTGGTGCCGATGCAGAAGGACGCAATGGCAAGCGCAAGGATCGGCAAGGGCATGGTGCGTCCAGACTGAATCGGTTCAATTCCAGACTGCGCGAAGCACGCCACCGTGCGCAAGCTGCATTGCTGCATTGCAGCGATGCAGAAAAGGAAGAGCTTTAAAATGGGTCTTCAACGGGCTGTCACGCCAGCGGCTTCAGCTCCTGGGCAATGGTGGGCAGCAACTCCGAAACATTGGGATGGATGTGCACGGCACGCGCCAGCGTGTCGACGGGCGCCTTGGCGTACATCAGGTCGAGCACACAATGGATAGCCTCGTCGCCGCCGGGGCCGAGCACCGAGCAGCCGAGGATCTCCCTGGTGTCGGCATCGACCAGGATTTTCATGAAACCCTGCGTCTCGCCCTTTTCGATAGCGCGGCCGACGCGGGTCATCGGCCGCTGGCCGACCAGCGCGCGACGGCCGGATTTCTTCACTGCGGCCTCGGTCATGCCGCAGCGGCCAAGCGGCGGGTCGATGTAGAGCGCATAGGCTTCGATCCGGTCGCTGACCCTCCGCGGATCGTTGTCGAGCAAATTGGCGGCGACGATCTCGTAGTCGTTGTAGGAGGTGTGGGTGAAGGCGCCCCTGCCGTTGCAGTCGCCCATCGCCCAGATGCCGGGCACGCTGGTGCGCAGCTGGTCGTCGACGGTGACAAAACCGCGCTTGTCGACCTCGACGCCGGCCCTTTCCAGGCCGAGATCGTCGGTGTTGGGCGTGCGCCCCAGCGCCAGCAGCACATGCGAGCCGACCGCCGGTGGCTTGCCGGCGGAGAAGGTCACGGCGATGTCGTCACCCTGTCTGGCGAAGGCAATGTCGTCGGCGCCGACATGGACCGCGATGCCTTCGTTTTCGAGGATCGACAGGATGGCGGCGGAGACATCCTCGTCCTCGCGGCCGGTCAGGCGCGGGCTCTTCTCGACGACGGTGACTTCCGCGCCGAAGCGGCGGAACATCTGAGCGAATTCGAGCGAGATGTAGCTGCCGCCGACGACGACGAGATGGCGCGGCAGCACGTCGAGATCCATCATCGACGAGTTGGTCAGATAGTCGATGTCGTGGATGCCGGGAAGGTCGGGCACCGAGGCGCGGCCGCCGGTGTTGAGGAAGATCTTTTCGGCGGTCAGCAGATCGTCGCCGACGCGCACCGTGTTGGGGGATTCGAAACGCGCATGGCCGCGATAGAGGGTGCACTTGTCCATGCCGGCAATCCAGGTCTCGAGATTGCCGCGAGCGTCGTTTGTGACCTTGTCCTTGCGCGCCTTGATCACCTTGTAATCCACGCCGACCGGCCCGGAGAGCGTCACGCCATAGTCGGCGGCGCGGCGCGCCAGATGCGCGGCATAGGCGCTGGCGACCATGGTCTTGGTCGGCATGCAGCCGGTGTTGACGCAGGTGCCGCCGACCAGCTTGCGCTCGATCAGCGCGACGCTCATGCCGGCGGCCGTCAGCCGCCCGGCCAGCGGAGGGCCAGCCTGTCCGGCACCGATGATGATGGCGTCGAAGATTTTCGTCGTCATGCCACCGCCGCTACGATCAGCAGGCCGCCGATGATCGCCACCGCGTCCTCGATAAAGGCGGCGGGCGGATCCTTGCCGAAGGCGGCCGCGAGCCGGCCGCGAGCTTCGGCGCCGCCCAGCGTGCCGATGACAGCGCCGATGGCGCCCGCGATCAGGCCGCCGATGGTGGCGCCGCCTGTCGCGCCGATCACCGCGCCGGTGAAGGCGCCCATGACGATGCGGGCGCCGAATTGCTGGGGTACTTTACGGCTCGGCGTCGACGGCAACTGGTCGGTGACCAACTCGACAATGGCCAGGATGGTGAAGATGCCGACAGCCGCCCAATGGCTCATGAAGCTCGCCCAGGTGCCGGCAACCGTCAGCCAGCCGAGATAAGCGCCCCAGGCAATGGCGGCCGGCGCCGTCATGGCGCGAAGACCGGCAATGACGCCGATCAGAAGTGCGAGAATGTAGAGCATGGTCGATCCCCCTCGATCACGGGCCAAGACGGCCTTGAGTCACAGGCTACCATAGGTCCAATATTTGACCAGTACTGGCATCGGCGCTTTTGGCTGCACTTGTGCTTTGCAAGGACGTGAACTGGAGACCGCATCATGGCTGAGAGCGAGCGCGTGAAGATGGTGGCCGGCGAATGGTATACCTGCATCGATGACGAACTGGAGTCGTTGCGGATGATAGCGCGCGATGCGGTGTTCGAGCACAACTTGCTGCCGCCTCGTCAACGCGGCAATCTCGGGCCGGCTCTGAAGGCACTGCTGGGAAGAGCCGGCGAGGGCGCCCGTATCGAGGCGCCGTTCCACTGCGCCTATGGCTTCAACATCTTTCTCGGCGACGGCGTGTTTCTCAATGCCGGCTGCACCATCCTCGACACGGCGAGCGTGCGCATCGGCAAGGCAACGCTGCTCGGCCCGAACGTGCAGATCTACTGCGCCGAGCACCACAAGGAGGCCAGTGGGCGGCAGGCCGGACTGGAGATCGCCCGACCGATTGAGATCGGCGCCAATGCCTGGATCGGCGGCTCAGCCGTCATCCTTGGCGGCGTCAGCATCGGTGAAGGCGCCATCGTCGGCGCCGGTGCGGTGGTGACGCGCGACGTGGCGGCGAACGCCACGGTGATCGGCAATCCGGCGCGGCCGGTCAAGCGGGGCTGAACAGGTCAGGACGACAGGACATACGTCATGCGCTCTTCCTGATCGCCTCGCCTGGAAAACTCTCGCCGGTATTGCGCCGGCGATGTCCTCAGTCTCGCGGCAAAATGCTGACGCAACGAGGTGGCGCTGCCGAAGCCGGCTTCGAAGGCGATCATGTCCATCGATTTCTCCGTCGCTTCCAGCAAACGCTGCGCCAGTTCGATCCGCTGGCTGGTCAGCCAATCGCCAAAGCTGGCGCCGATCGATTTCTGAAAGCGACGGGTAAAGGTGCGGCGGGTCAGGCCGGCGGCCTCGGCGACGCGGTCCAGGCTATGCGCCTCGCCAAGCGTCGCGCGAACCGCGTCGAGGGCCTGGGTGAAGCGGTCGGCGTCCGCGCTTCTTGCCACCGGATGCTCGATGAACTGTGCCTGCCCACCCTGCCGGTGCGGAGAAAGCACGATCTGGCGGGCGAGCCGGAGTGCTGCTTCCGCGCCATAGCGGGCGCGCACGATGTGGAGACAGCAGTCGAGGCCGGCGGCGACGCCGGCCGAGGTCACGACATCGCCATTGTCGACGTAGAGCACCGCGGCATCGACAGCGATGTCGGGATGGAGTGTTTGCAATTGTTCGCAATAGGCCCAGTGCGTCGCGGCACGTCGGCCCGAAAGCAGCCCGGCCGCTGCAATGGCGAAGGTGCCGAGGCACAGGCCGACAATCAAGGCGCCGCGTTGGTGCGCATGGCGCAGCGCTTCCATCAGCAGCGGCGATACCGGTTCGCTCAGATGATGCCAGCTCGGGATGATGACGATATCGGCGCCGTCGAGCCCTTCGAGCCCATGCGGCGCGGCAATTGTCAGCCCGGCTTCGGTATGGATCGGCCCGGCCTTGACCGCGCAGATGCGGAAGTCGAAGCGCGGCAGGCCAAGCGCCGTCCTGTCCTCGCCGAAGACCAGGCACGGTACGGAAAGATGGAACGGGCTGATGCCGTCGAAGGCGAGGACGGCAATGATCGGGTCGTTCATGGGTGCTTCCAGCGGTTGAATGCGGATTGTCCCAATTCTTTCGAATGATGTCAATCGGGCCACTTTCGGCTGTCTGGCAGCCCGCCTATCTTCCATCCATCGAATTCAAGCCGGAAAGGAAACACCATGTCTGACCCAGCCAACACCGCGCCGCGCCGGGCGCTGATCGTCGTCGATGTGCAGAACGATTACGACGGCGGCAATCTCGCCATCCAGCATCCGCCGTTCCGCGACAGCGTCGTCAATGTGGCACGCGCCATGGATGCAGCGACTGCTGCCGGCATCAAGGTGGTGGTCGTCAAGCAGATGGCGCCCGAGACCTCGCCGATCTTCGCCAAGGGCAGTCACGGCGGCGAACTGCATCCCGAAATCGCCAGGCGCGAGCGCGACCATTATGTCGAAAAGAACCTGCCCTCCGCCTTCACCGGCACTGATCTGGAAGACTGGCTTCGCGCCAATGCCATCGATACGATCACGGTGGTCGGCTACATGACGCATAATTGTGACCTGTCGACCATTATCCACGCCGTGCATATGGGCTTTGCCGTCGAGTTCCTGTCGGATGCGACCGGCTCGGTGCCTTACGCCAACAGCGCCGGCTACGCCTCGGCCGAGGAGATCCATCGCGTGGTCACGATCATCCTGCAGTCGCGCTTCGCCGCCGTGCTCAAGACCGCCGAATGGGTCGAGTGCCTGCAGACCGGCGCGCTGCCGGAGCGCGACACGATCTTCGGCTCCAACCAGCGGGCGCTGTCGCGCAGCGCTGCTTAGGGCTATCCGAAAAAACAGAAAGGGCGCCGCATCGCTGCGGCGCCCTTTCTGTTTGAATTGAAGGATTTTAGAACAGGCCTTCGATATTGCCGGCCTCATTGAGGAAGATCTTTTCCGAGGACGGCGCCCTCGGCAGGCCCGGCATGGTCATGACCTCGCCGCAGATGATGACGACGAAGCCGGCACCGGCCGAAAGCCTGACCTCGCGCACCGGCACGGTGTGGCCGGTCGGCGCGCCGCGCAGGTTCGGGTCGGTCGAGAAGGAATATTGGGTCTTGGCCATGCACACCGGCAAATGGCCGTAGCCGGCGTCTTCCCACGCCTTGAGCTGGTCGCGCACCGACTTGTCGGCGATCGCTTCCGAGCCGCGATAGATGCGCTGGACGATGGTGTTGATCTTCTCGAACAGCGGCATGGCATCGGGATAGAGCGGGGCGAACTGCGAGGCGCCGGATTCGGCCAGTGCCACCACCTTGTTGGCAAGATCCTCGATCCCGGCCGAGCCGTGTGCCCAGTGCTTGCACAGGATCGCTTCTTCGCCCATCGAGGCGACATAGTCCTTCATCGCCTGGATCTCGGCGTCGGTGTCGGAATAGAAATGGTTGATGGCAACCACCGCCGGCACGCCGAACTGCCTGATGTTCTCGATGTGGCGGCCAAGGTTGGCGCAGCCCTTCTTCACCGCCTCGACGTTTTCCTTGCCGAGGTCTTCCTTCTTGACGCCGCCATTCATCTTCATGGCGCGCACGGTGGCGACGATGACCGCCGCTGCCGGCTTCAAGCCCGCCTTGCGGCACTTGATGTCGAAGAACTTTTCAGCACCCAAATCGGCGCCGAAGCCGGCTTCGGTGACGACGTAGTCGGCGAGCTTGAGCGCCGTCGTGGTGGCGACGACCGAGTTGCAGCCATGCGCGATGTTGGCGAACGGCCCGCCATGCACGAAGGCCGGGTTGTTCTCCAGCGTCTGCACCAGGTTCGGCTGCATGGCGTCCTTCAGCAGCACAGCCATGGCGCCGTCGGCCTTGAGGTCGCGGGCATAGACGGCTGACTTGTCGCGGCGATAGGCGACGATGATGTCGCCGAGGCGCTTTTCCAGGTCCTTCAGGTCGGTCGACAGGCAGAGGATCGCCATGACTTCCGAGGCGACGGTGATGTCGAAACCGCCCTCGCGCGGGAAGCCGTTGGCGACGCCGCCGAGCGAGCAGATGATCTCGCGCAGCGCGCGGTCGTTCATGTCCATGACGCGGCGCCAGACGACCCGGCGGGTGTCGATGCCGAGCTCATTGCCCCAGTAGATGTGGTTGTCGATCAGCGCCGAAAGCAGGTTGTGCGCGGTGGTGATGGCGTGGAAGTCGCCGGTGAAGTGGAGGTTCATGTCCTCCATCGGCACGACCTGCGCATAGCCGCCGCCGGCGGCACCGCCCTTGACGCCGAAGTTCGGGCCGAGCGAAGCCTCGCGGATGCAGACGATCGCCTTCTTGCCGATGCGGTTCAGGCCGTCGCCGAGACCAACCGTGGTCGTGGTCTTGCCTTCGCCGGCCGGCGTCGGGTTGATGGCGGTTACGAGGATCAGCTTGCCGTCCTTGTTGCCCTTCACCGATTTGATGAATTCGGCTGATATCTTGGCCTTGTCGTGGCCGTAGGGCAGCAGGTGTTCGGTCGGGATGCCGATCTTCTGGCCGATCTCCTGGATCTGCTTTTTCCTGGCGCCGCGCGCGATCTCGATGTCGGACTTCACTTCGGCCATGACGGCTTTCCTCTGGATTGGACGGTGGAGGGGACGGGTTTGGTCTTACTGGCAAGCAGGTTGGAACCGGGCGCGGGCATGTTCTAACCCTGTCGCTGCCGCGGCGTCAACTTGTATGCAACTATGTTTCCTCTTGAGAAAATTCTTCTGCGGACCGGCCGACCTGTCGTCGGTTCTTCCTGGCTCCGTTGCCGCGCCGTATAGAAGCCAGAGGACGCGTCGTTCCGCCGTCTCAAAACAGCCGCACAATGCACGGAATGCGACAGAGGCGACGGCGCAAATTCGCCATCGCCTGGTCCCTAATGGAACAGCGCTACTGCGTCAGAACGTTGCTGATTTCGACCATGTTGGAGCGCACCCTGAGCACATAGAAGCCCATCGTCGTCAGATGCGTCGGCAACAGCCAGCCATCCTCGCGGCCATTGGCGATGATGAAAGGCTGGATCTTCAGCGCCGAAACGAACTGCGAGTCCATCGTGTCCCAGAGGTTCTGCAGATGCTTTTCCTTGATGACGTCCTCGAAGTCGGCCTGGGCGCCCTTCATCAGGCCGTAATAGCCATAGAGCTGGCCATAGGCGAACCAGTAGCGGTCGTCGGCGCGGAAGTCGAACCAGCCATTGTTGTGGTTCTCGGCGCGTTCCTTGAGGATCGCCGAGGTCGAGCCGATGTCGGACGAGATGCGGTCGATATACTGTTTCAGATTGTCGGCGCGGGCGTCGAATGTCGCCTGGCAGGTGGCAAGGCGAGCGTTGAAGGAACGCAGCATGCGCACGGCGTCGCGATAGTAGCTCGGCGTCGGTGTCTTGGGGCCGAACGGGTTCAGGCCGAAATACCAGGTCTCCTCGTCGAACTGCAGGTTGCCGCGGGCATTCTGCAGATCGCTGTCGATCTGCGAGGTGGTGCGGACGCGGCCGAGATTGTCGGCGAGTTCAGTCGCCGTGCGCCGCACCGCCTGGTTGATGCCGCGCTGGAAGGAGGCCTTGTTGTCCATCCACGGCGTGTTGTCCCAGTCGATGCCGAACAGGCCGAGCTTGTAGAGGATCATCGACGAGATCCAGGCATTCTGGTTGACGTTGAAGTCGGTCAGGTCGGCGGCGATCTGGGCAATGCCGGAGTTGCCGCAGGTCTTGGCCGTGTCGGTGCCGGCGCCGGCGGAGACCTGTTCGCCAGCGGAGACATTGCGCTTCTCGAACGTGTAGGTGTCTGGATAGTTCGGGTTGAAATTGTTCCACCACTGGGTGGCGTAGAAGAAATTGGCATAGAGGCCGATCAGCACCAGCAGAGCAAGGCCGACCGCCGCCTTGAGGATCCAGCCGCGTTGCGTGTACCAGCGTCCGGCCCACAGGAACGGCCACAGGATGACGCCGATCAAAAGCCCGATACCGCGGCCGATCCACTGGAAAATGCGGGTGAAGAAGTTCACGATCGGATCGAGCATGGCTGTGTCACCCCCTCAAGCATGATGCCAAAAAGTTGCAGACTTTTTGGATAACATTATGCGCCAAAACAAGAAGTTAGAACGAAATAACGGTTCATTTCGTTCTAGTCAGTCAGGCCGTAGAGGCGCGTGCGAAACGCCACCTTGTCCTTCAAATATGTGGTTTTGAGAACGTCCACAACATGCGATCGCCAGGCGTCGCTGAAGCCGCCATAGTCCTTGTAGAAGCCGTCCTTGTTGAAGATGTAGCGCGAGACGAAGTCCGACGGCACGAAATCCGAGATCAGCCGGTTGGTCAGCCAGGCGTCAGGATGGTCAGGCTTGGCGCGGATCACCAGGAAGCGCTGCTGCGGGAAGACATCCTCGATCTTCAGGTGGCCGAGCTGGGCGATCTCGCGCTTGGCGGCGTTGAGGAAAGGGAAATTGCCGTCGCTGGTGATCAGGTCGGCATGGCTCTGGATCCAGGTCTGCAGCCAGACCTTGTCGACATTGGTCAAGTTGCGGTTCGGCTCGGCATCGCGGATCAGCGCGCGCACCACCATCTCGGCGCGGTGCTCGAGATAGCCCGAGGCCTCGACCCAGGAGGCGCGCGGCAACTCGATGCGGCCGGTGGTGGCGAGGAACTTGAATACCTTGTCGGCGTCGTTAATGGAGAGATAGCTGACCTGCCACGGCCGCGAACGGCGGAAGCCTGGCGCCGCAGGATCGCTGATCACCGTCGTCACATCCGGGTCGACGAAGACGTAAAGGCCACCGAAATGGCTGGTCCAGTAGGCGTTGTGGCGGAAGATCACCTGGTCGGGCACCAGCGCGTTCTCGCGGATGTCGCCGCAGATCTTGGCGAGCTCGACCATGCGGTTCAGCATGGCGCTGTCGCGCCAGGCGTCGGGCTCCTGCTTCAACCGGTCGACGAGCTTGCCGAGCTCGGCGGCCTTGCCCAGCACATCCTCAGCCGACAGCACCTTGAACTCGACCTGGCTGATCGACAGCAGGTCCTCGATATCGTTGACCTTGGGAACGGAATCCTCGATCTCGCCGTAGATGACATCCTTGATCGTCAGCGCATCGATGGCGCGCTGGTTCTTGGACATGAACTCGAACATCAGCTGCGAGGTGTTGGAGAAGGCGGTGTGCACCACCGGCAGGTCGATCTGCGACGGCGTCAGGATGATGAAACGGCGGTTGACCTCGTTGGGATCGAGATAGTCGTAGTCGTCGCATTCCTCGGCCACTTCGGGCGAAAAGCCGGTGCGATCGATCTGGAAGGTCTTCAGCTTGGTCGGCTTCAAGCCGAATGCGGCGAGCGCCTTGTTGTAGCGCTGGATCAGATGCGGCTCGTCGACCGTCAGCAGCCGGCCATAGATCAGCTCATTGTCGCGCAGGAGATCGGGTTTTTTGGCGGGGCTCATCTTGCCTTCTCCCACAAGGGGTGAAGGGAAGGCCGGCGCAGCTCACGCATTCCATAGCCCCTTCTTCTTCATCTCCTCCATCTCGCGCGCAGCCCGTTCGCGCAGGCGGGCGTCGCGCAGCAGTTTTTCCACGGCGGAGTCGTCGGACTTGTCGGAATAACGGAACTCCGAGTCGGCGTAGCGGTTGATCTCCTGCATGACCATGTCCATCGAGAACGGCCCGCGCAGTTCCTCGATCATCGCTTTCTTCTCGTCGTAGCCCTTGTGCATGAAGACTTCCGGCTTCTCGAACCAATCGTCGGGAAGCTCGATGTCCATGGCGCGCATCTTGATGGCGTCGGTGACATTCTTGATGGCGCGACCGGTGAAGCGGGGCTCGGCATCCTTGATCAGGTGCAGATAGGTGCCGATATCGGCCATCGATTTCGGCGCGCCGTTCTCCTTCATGTAGCGCTCGTAGACCTTCATCAGCCCATCTTCCTGCGGCTTCTCGTGCTCCTCATAGGCTTCGGTCACGGCGCGCTGGATTTCCTGCGCGGCGTAGAGGTCGTGGTCGCCGAGCGGGATCTTGTGGTTTTTCCCCGCCAGCAGGACAAAAATATCGATGTAGTCGTCGCGGCTCTGCGGCCCGTCGACCAGCCAGCGGGCGCCGGCGCGCTGGCGCAGCGCGTCGTCGACATTTTCGGGGTAGTTGGAGAACATGCCGAATGAGCAGTTGCCGCGCACCACGGTGGCGGCGCCGGCGAAGGCGTCCATCAAGACGCCTGTTATTTCCTGCTGGCCGGCCGAGGCGCGGTCGTCGGAGCGGCGCGCCGCCACCTGGTCGATGTCGTCGATGGTGCCGAAGCCGATGACGCGCGGGTTCAAGACATTGTTGATGAACTGGCGGCAGTTCTGGCCCGACTTGCCCTGGTAGGACGAGATCTGGTCGACGCCGAAATTCTCGTAGGCGAAGGGATAGCCGGCGACCTGGCAATAGCCGTTGACGAGGCCGGCGATCATCTGGATCAGCGTCGTCTTGCCAGTGCCGGGGGCGCCGTCGCCGATGAAGGTGAACAGGAAGCCGCCGAGCTCGACGAACGGATTGAGTTCGCGCTCGAAATCATAGGCCATCAGCATCTTGGCGAGCTTGACCGACTGGTATTTGGCGATGTGGTTGCCGACGACCTCTTCCGGCTTCTTGAAGGTCATCACCAGCGGTTTTGAGCGCTTGCCCGGCGCGACGTCGAAACCATCGAGAGTGAAATCGTCGGCATCGATGCGGATATGGGCGTTCTCGAACGGGCCGATGCCGTCGAAGCGGCCCTTGCGGGCCAGAAGCCCGTCGATGGCGACGCGGGCGAAGGCGCGTGCCCTTGTCATCAAATCGGCATCATCGGACGATCCCGAGATCGCCTTGTCGAGGCCAGCGAGGATCGACTTCACCGCATCCTGCGGCGTGTCGAACAGGAAGTCCGGCTCGGGGATGTCGTTGGGTGCCTCGCCGTCGCTGTCGATCAGCTGGAACAGGTAGGAGGCGAGGCTGAAGGCGGAGATGTAAGCCGAGGCCGACAGAAGCTTCTTGAAGGTGGCCGCTTCGTCGCCTTCGAGCGGCGCGCGGGTATTCCTGGCCTGCAGGCTTTCGAGGTCGGAGCCTTCGGCAAAGACGTCCGATATGGCCAGCGCGATCGCCGTGCCGCGCCGGGCGCGAAACAGGAGCGTGTGCTGCGGGATGGTCAGCAGCTGGTCGTCGGGATGAACGGCGCCGACGGTCTTGGCCAGCTCGACCTCGCGCGTGCGACGCACCGAGCCGACCGAGACGGTCGAGACGAAGCGGCGGTTGGTGCCGGCAAGCGCGGTGCCGGACTCCCGTGACGGGTCCTCCAGCACGACGATGCGGGTGATGAAGCTCTGCGCGGTGGCGCGGTGCTTCTCGATGGCGGCTTCCGGAATGGTGGTCAGGCCGGTATCCATGAAGGGTGCTCCGTGGTGTGACGGTCAGACGTCTGAGATGACCTGTCCGTTGGACAGGATATGAACCTTGTAGCCGGCAAAAATCTTCTGTGCTTCGCCGGCGGCGTAGAGTGCCTGATAGGCCTCGTGCGGAATCAGCGCATGGTTTTCATAGCTCGACACGCCCTGACGCGCGGCTTCCAGATCATCAGTGTTGATGAAGAATTCCTGCGTTGTCTTCTCACTCGAAAACAGGCCCTTGCGGCCGGGCTTCTCGCTCTTGGAATAGACCTCCTGGATCGTCCAGGTCAAAAGCCAGGCATTTTGCGGCTTGCGCACCTTGGCCAGAACCTCGGTCACCGTCGAATTGTTGTCGGTAATCCCCACCGAATAGAACGGGCCGAGCACGACGCGGCGCAGCTGCTTGGGGTGCAGCGGTTCGAAATCCTTGTCGAGGTTGACCGCGATGGTTGCCGGCGACAGCGTATAGGCGGAGTTCTTCTCGGTGAAATCGTCGAAACGATGGGCAAGCTCGGGATTGAGCAGGCCGTCGACCGGCAGCGGAATGTCGACCGTCTCGTTGAGTTTGCCGTTCCTGTCGACAAGCTGGCGGATCATCGCGTCGGAAGAATCCTCCACCGTCACCATGTAGACCAGAGGCAGGTTGGCGCTGCCGTCGAACGTCGCCCAATGGACGAGATAATAGGGCCGTCCCGTCTTCGGATTGACCGAGACCTTGGCGGTTTGCGCCAGCGTGAAGGGACCGAACGTGTTCTCGCTTTTCACGTCCTCGAGATAGAGCCGCTCGGCCATCGACTTCTGCAGCGCCTCGGGGAATTCCTTGTGGCGCAGGATGAAGTCGGCCATTTCCTCGCGCAATTCGCCGGCGAGCGGGATGTTGGCAAGCCGCGCGTCGGCCTGGCGGCGGTCGTTTTCCAGTTCGAGCAGGTTCTGGAACACCGGGAATCCGCTTTCGGCCCGCGAAATGCGGAACGTGTCCATGAAGCCCAGCCGGTTGCGCCAGCAGGAAAACGACTTGTCGAGCCGGGCGATGTATTCGGCGACGATCTTGGCGACGATGCCGTGCCGGTAAAGCGGCGAGCGATCGTCGCGCATGAACACTTCAAGGCCGCTCAGCGCGGCCGTGATGGCGGAGAAATATCGTGCCGCCGCTTCGTTTTCGGGGGTCATGCCTGTGCGCTCGCGGGCAGTCCTGTCACTCTAAGACTGCACGTAGTTTGCCGAATTGTGCTTCTTCAGCACCTCGTCGAAGCGGCGGGCAAAGGCATCGTCGGCCAGCTTCTTGCGGCGCTGGATGTCGGCGGTGGCGACCATGTTCTTCTCGTGCATCTCGAGTAGGTCGCCGATGTGTTTTTGCGAAGCAGCACCGATGCCGGCCATGGTTTCCTCGGCGGTGTTGTCGACCTGGCTGCCCAGCGTGTTGATCTTGTGGGCGACGTCCTGCTGGGCGGCGGTCTTCAGCGAATCTTCCAGCGCCTTGTAGAGCACGATGCGCTGCTCGGTATCGATGGTCAGCTTGTTGATCAGCGTCGATTGCGCGGCGATCTGGTTGTTGAGCGAATCGACGAAGGTCTGGAACATCGAGGTGTAGCGCTCGAGCGTCTGGCTCTCGGCCAGCAGCTCCTGCTCCTTGGCCTGCTTTTCGTTGTATTCCGTCGCCAGCTTGGAGCGTTCGCCTTCGAGCTGCGTGCGGTCCTTCTGACTGGTCGAAGCGGCGATCTTGTTTTCGATGTCGAGCAGCATCGGGTTGAGCTCCTCGATGCGCTTCTGCACGGCTTCGAGGTTGGTCATGGTGGTCTTGCGGCGCTCGATCACCTGCGACAGGCTGGTTTCCGAGGTCTTGTAGCGCTGGTCGAGGACCTCTTTCTGCGCCTTCAATATGCCGACGATGGTGTCGGATTTGACCAGCAATTCCTGCAGGTTGCCCGCCAGCGACATGTTGCGGACGCGGTCGGTGCGCATGCGCTGCTTGCTCTGGCTGGAGAAGATACCGATGAATTTTTCCCAGCCGGTGTAGTTCTTCATGCTCTCGAACTCGGAGCCGAAGACGTTGGTGGCGTCCTCCAGGCCGATGATCAGGTCGGCAATGTTGCCTTCCATCACCTTTTGCTGCTTCAGCACATCCTCGATGCGGGCGTTCTCGAGGTCGAAATTGGCGTCGCCGATCTTCTTGTCCGATGTGGCGAGCGTATCAAGCATGGTGCCGGACTGCTCGATCTTGGAGCGCATGTCCTGCACGACCTGCTTGGTCTTGGCAATTTCGGCGTCGAAATTCTGCAATGTCGCCATTGGGGCCTCCCGCTTCGGCATGACGTCGCTGGTCGCGAACAGCGGCGAATATATGTGGGGCATCGGGGGATTGAAAGACGTGAAGACAAGGGCGGCGTGAAAACAAAAGAATCCATCAGGGTCTTGAAAACCAGTGAAGGCGGGGGCCTGGCGTGATTAGCTTGCCTGCCAGCCGTAGTTCAGCTGTCATTGAACTTTCATGCGGCAAGCCGATGGCGCACGGATGCCTTTGTATTCGGCAAATCACTGAAGCAATCGCGGCCGCGATATGCAAGGGGAAAGCCGGTTTTACAGAGCTGACGAACAGCGGATCAAGGCTTGGGATCGGCCTTCAGATAGGCGATGACATTGGCGATGTCGTCGTCATTGGTCAGGCCGCCGAAGGCCATCTTGTTGCCCGGCACCTTCAGCTTTGGGGCCTTGAGATACTCGGCGAGATTGGCTTCATCCCAGACCAGGCCGGCGGCGCCAGCACTCTTCATCGCCTCGGAATAGTGGCCAAGAAAGCTCTCGGCGCTGCCGGCGGTGCGGCCAACGACGCCCAACAGATGCGGACCGACCTTGTCGCGGTCGGTGGCTGCGTCATGGCAGGCCATGCATCGGTTGAAGACCTTCTTGCCCAGGGCAGGATCACCGCCGGCATGGGCTACGAGCGAGCTGGCAAGGAGAAGGATACTGGCGAACGAAGCGGCTCGAAGCATGGCTGACCCCGGGGAGCTCTGGCTGGCTGCGTTATAGTACCGAGGCCTTAAGAAACGCTGCATAGGGCCGGGGTCAAGGCCGCCGACCGTCAGCCCTTGATAAAGCCGATGAAGTCGTCTGGCGCGGCGCGGCCCATCTCTTCCTCCCAGTGGCGGCGGCAGAGCGAGACATAGACGTCCTTGCCGATCGCCACCTGCTCGCCCTGGCGCGCCACCTTGCCATCGGGGCCGAGGCGCACGACCATCGTCGCCTTGCGGCCGCATCGGCAGATGGTGCGCACTTCGCGCAAATCGTCGGCGATGGCCAGCAGCGCGCGCGAGCCGGGAAACAGCTTGCCCTGGAAATCGGTGCGCAGGCCGTAGCACATGACCGGGATGTTCAGCCGGTCGGCGATGCGGGCGAGCTGCCAGACCTGCTCTTCCTCGAGGAACTGCGCCTCGTCGACGAAGACGCAATGCACCGACGTATGCGCGTGATGAGCGGCGACGCGGGCGAACAGATCGTCGCCGTCGCGAAACATCTCGGCTTCCGTCTCCAGGCCTATGCGCGACGAGATCAGGCCTGTATCGCCCTTGCGGTAGTGGCCGGCGACGAACAGCATCGTGCCCATGCCGCGCTCGCGGTAATTGTAAGAGGCCTGCAAGAGCATCGTCGTCTTGCCGGCGTTCATCGTCGCGTAGTGGAAGTAAAGCTTGGCCATGCCGCTCTTTTAAGCCGACTTGGCCTGACACGGGGAGGGGCCAGAGCGGCATTCCCCTGAAAAAGCCGGCTGGCCAGACAAAAGCGCCTGATGTGTCGCTGATTGGCCAGCCCGCGCCGTTGATCGTGATTGTCTTAATGCTTGAAACCACACCAGAATGGTGTTTGGCTGACGAAACAAGGCGGGCATAGAAACCGTAGCTACGCTTCGCCAAAGAATCACAATGGGAGACTGTCTATGTCGCGTATGAACTCTTTCGTCGCCGGCCTCGGCCTGGCGGCTTTTTTGTCAACCAGCGCTGCCTACGCCGGTGATCCGGCAAGCTGCAAGGCGGTGCGCCTTTCCGACGTCGGCTGGACCGACATCCAGGCGACGACCGGCGTCGCCTCCGTGCTGCTGACCGCGCTCGGCTATGAGCCGCAAACGATCCAGCTGTCGGTGCCGGTGACCATGGCGTCGCTGAAGAACAAGGATCTCGACGTGTTCCTCGGCAACTGGATGCCGTCGATGACCAACGACATCAAGGACTATACAGCCGACGGTTCGGTCGAGACGATCAGCACCAACCTGACCGGCGCCGGCTACGGCATCGTCGTGCCGACCTATGTCGCCGACGCCGGCGTCAAATCGCTGACCGATATCGGCAAGTTCAAGGACAAGTTCAACGGCAAGATCTATGGCATCGAGGCCGGCAATGACGGCAACCGCATCATCCTCGACATGATCAAGAACCCGAAGGACAATCTCGAAGGCTTCGAGCTGGTCGAATCCTCGGAAGCCGGCATGCTGACGCAGGCCGAGCAGTCGATGAAGAACAATGAATGGATCGCCTTCCTCGGCTGGACGCCGCATCCGGTGATGGGCGCCATGAAGATCACCTATCTCGACGGCATGGGCGACAGCGGCTTCGGCGCCGCCACCGTCTACACCAATGTGCGCAAGGGCTACACCACCGAATGCCCGAACGCCGGCAAGTTCATCGCCAACCTGAAGTTCAACCTGGACATGGAAGGCGAGATGATGGACGCGATCCTCAAGGGCGGCGACGCCAATACGGTTGCAACCGACTGGCTGAAGAAGCACCCGGATGCCGTTGCCCCGTGGATAGCCGGCGTGACTACCTTCGACGGCGGTGACGCTGCCGCCGCCATCAAGACCGCGCTCGGAAGCTGAGCCGACTGAATTCGGCAAAGCCGAACCAGGAAGGGCAGCCATCTTAGAAAAGGCTGCCCTTTTTCATATCCTGTGACAAGATGACGACGGTCGAGGCCGAGGGGCAGGGCTGTCTCCTGCACGAGAGGGGCGATATGGATCCGATTTCGAAATTCATGGTCGATCACAAGATTCCGATCGGCGCCTGGGGAAAGGCCTTCTTCGGTTTCCTCACCGACAATTTCGACACTGTGTTCAGGGCCTTTTCGAATGGCCTCAATTTCCTGCTGGATGGGCTGGTCGGCATCCTCTTGATGGTGCCGCCGGTGCTGCTGGCGCTGATCATCGCTGTTATCGCCTGGCTGCTGCAACGCTCGCGGCCACTTGCCATCGGCGTCTTTCTCGGCCTGATCTTCATCATCAACCAGAACCTTTGGAAGCAGACGGTGCAGACGCTGGTGCTGGTCGTCGCGGCCGCTGCCATGGCCATGGCCATCGGCGTGCCGCTCGGCATCTGGGCAGCGCACAAGCCGATGGTCTACCGCGTCATGCTGCCGGTGCTCGACCTGATGCAGACGCTGCCGACCTTCGTCTACCTGATCCCGGTGCTGACGCTGTTCGGCCTCGGCAACGCGCCCGGCCTCATCGTCACCATCATCTTCGTCATCCCGACCGCGGTCCGGCTCACGCATCTGGGCGTCGTCTCGGTGCCGAAGTCGATCGTCGAGGCCGGCGAGGCTTTCGGCGCCACCAAGAGCCAGCTGCTGTGGAAGGTGGAACTGCCGTCGGCACTGCCCACCATCATGGCCGGCCTGACGCAATCGATCATGCTGTCGCTGTCGATGGTGGTGTTTGCCGCACTGATCGGCGCCGGCGGGCTCGGCACCGAGATCAACCGGGCGCTCGGCTCGCGCCGCATCGACCTCGGGCTTGAGGCGGGGCTTGCCATCGTCGTTTTGGCCATCGTGCTCGACCGGATGACCCGCATCGCCGTTGGAGGCAAGAAATGACCGTCGCCGTCGATTTCAGGAACGTCGATATCGTCTTCGGCGCCGACCCGGCCGGATCGCTGAAGATGATCGACGCCGGCGCCAGCCGCGCCGAGATCCTCGAAAAGACCGGCAATGTACTGGGCTGCGCCGGCGCCAGCCTGACCGTGAACGAGGGCGAGATCTCCGTTCTGATGGGCCTCTCCGGTTCGGGCAAGTCGACATTGCTGCGGGCGGTCAACCGGCTCAACGTGGTGTCGCGCGGCCAGGTGCTGGTCAAGGATGGCGACAAGACCGTCGATGTCGTCACCTGCGACGAGGCGACCTTGCGGCGCCTGCGCCAGAAACAGGTGGCGATGGTGTTCCAGCAGTTCGGCCTTTTGCCATGGCGCACGGTGGAGGAGAATGTCGGTCTCGGCCTCGAACTCGCCGGCGTCCCGGAAGCCGAGCGCAAGGAGCGCGTGCAACGCCAGCTCAAGCTGGTCAATCTCGACCAGTGGTCGAAGAAATACGCGCATGAGCTTTCGGGCGGCATGCAGCAGCGCGTCGGCCTGGCGCGGGCCTTCGCCACCGAGGCGCCGATCCTGTTGATGGATGAGCCGTTCTCGGCGCTCGACCCGCTCATCCGCACCAAGCTGCAGGACGAATTGCTGCAGCTGCAGGCTGAATTGAAGAAGACCATCATCTTCGTCAGCCACGACCTCGAGGAGGCGCTGAAGATCGGCTCCCACATCACCATCATGGAGGGTGGGCGCATCGTGCAAACCGGCGCGCCCGAAGACATCGTGCTGCGGCCCGCCAACGACTATGTCCGAGACTTCATCGCCAATGTGAACCCGCTGTCGGTGCTGACCGCCTGGAACGTGATGCGCGACCGTCGCGATCTGGAGCACGGCAAGGACGGCTGGGTCTGGCTCGACCGCCGCAAGACGACGCGCTTCAAGATCGACGATCACGGGCTGGTGGCGGCGGCCGAACGCGACGGCAAGCCGGCGGTCTGGGTGTCGTGCGCCGACGTCGAAGGCCAATCCGAGGAAGCCGCGCAAGTGTTCTGGGCCAACCCGGGCACCTCGCTGAAAACCGTCATGCTGGCCATGCACCGTTCGCAGACCGCTCCGGTAGCGCTGTTTGACGACCAGTCGCGCTTCGTCGGCGCCATCGGCATTCGCGACGTGCTGAGCGCGGTGTTGCGGCGGTAGTTTCTTCGGAATCCAACGGCGGCGAGGCGCGGCGACCGGGCGCGCCTTGTTTTTATGCCGCCAGCGGCAGGCGCAGTTGGGTCAGCAGGCCGCCGCCGGGATTGTTGGACAGGCGGATCTCGCCACCTGCGGCGCGCGCGATGT